>NZ_PVLV01000088.1 GCF_002982015.1 Streptomyces solincola | reverse complement strand
CCGCTACCACACCCGCGCGGAGCTGATCCTTCCGCGCCCCCGCACCTGGCCGGATCCCGCGCCCGGACGCCCGCATTCCGGACGGCGCCGGGCGTGGACAGCCGACGGCCCCCGGGAGATGGTCTGTCCCGAGGGCCGCCGGCGCCGCCCCGCCCGTCACCCCACCAGACTCTCCCGCCAAGCCCGGTGCAGGCCCGCGTAGCGGCCGTCCGCGGCGGCGACCAGGTCCTGCGGGGAGCCGTCCTCGACGACGCGGCCGTGCTCCATCACCAGCACCCGGTCGGCGATCTCCACCGTGGAGAGCCGGTGGGCGATCACCAGGGCGGTGCGCCCGTGCAGCACGGTGTCCATGGCCCGCTGCACCGCCCGCTCGCCCGGGATGTCCAGCGAGCTGGTGGCCTCGTCCAGGATCAGCACCCCGGGGTCGGCGAGCAGCGCCCGCGCGAAGGCCACCAGTTGGCGCTGGCCGGCGGAGATGCGGCCGCCCCGGCGGCGTACGTCGGTGTCGTAGCCGTCCGGGAGCGAGGCGATGAACTCGTGCGCGCCGATGGCCCGGGCGGCCTGCTCGATCTCCTCCCGGGTGGCGTCGGGCCTGCCGATGGCGATGTTCTCGGCGACCGTCCCGGAGAACAGGAACGCCTCCTGGGTCACCATCACCACGCCGCGCCGCAGTTCGGGCACGGCCAGGTCCCTCAGGTCCACGCCGTCCAGCAGCACCCGCCCGCCGGTCGGGTCGTAGAAGCGGGCCAGCAGCTTCGCCAATGTCGACTTGCCCGCGCCGGTCGAGCCCACCACCGCCACCGTCTGGCCCGCCGGAATCGTCAGGTCGAAGCGGGGCAGCACCTCGCCGCCGGTCCGGTAGGCGAAGCTCGCGGCCTCGAAGACCACCCGCCGGCCGGGCGTCTCGGCCGGGACGGGCGGCAGCTCGCGGGCGGAGACCGGCTCCGGCACGGACGGCGACTGGGCCAGCAGACCGGCGATCTTCGCCAGCGAGGCCGCCGCCGACTCCCAGGAGTTGAGGAACATCGCCAACCGGTCGATCGGGTCGTACAGCCGCCGGACGTACAGCACCGCCGCCGCCAGCACCCCGAGCGCCAGCGTGCCGTCCGCCACCCGCCAGGCCCCCCACAGCACCATCAGGGCCACCGCCGTGTTGGCGATCAGCCGGGAGCCCACCACATAGCGGGCCATCTCCAGGATGGCGTCGCCGTTGCGCCGCTCGTGGACGCGGTTCAG
Source organism: Streptomyces solincola (assembly GCF_002982015.1). Taxonomy (GTDB): domain Bacteria; phylum Actinomycetota; class Actinomycetes; order Streptomycetales; family Streptomycetaceae; genus Streptomyces; species Streptomyces solincola. The sequence continues at coordinate 19,766 of NZ_PVLV01000088.1, read as the reverse complement.
CCGGCCGAAGCGCTCCTCGTTGGCCCGCTCCCGGCGGAACGCCTTCACCGGCCGGATGCCGTTGACCGTCTCGGCCAGCCGCACGATCACCGCCGCGATCGCCGTCGAGCGGGCGCTGAACGCCACCTCCGCCCGCCGCCGGTAGAGCTGCACCAGCAGGTACAGCGGCACGAACGACGCCACCGCGACCGCGCCGATCCCCACGTCCAGCCAGAGCAGCATGGCCGCGATGGCGACGAACGACAGCACCACGCTCAGCAGTTCCTGGAGGCCCTCGCTCAGCAGCTCGCGCAGCGACTCGACGTCGGCCGTGGAGCGGGAGATCAGCCGGCCCGAGGTGTAGCGCTCGTGGAAGTCCACGCTCAGCGCCTGGGCGTGCCGGAAGATCCGGCCCCGCAGGTCCAGCAGCACGTCCTGGCTGACCCGTGCCGCCGCCCGTACGAACGCGTACTGGAACAGCCCCGCGCCCACCGCGCAGAGCGCGAAGCCGGCCCCCACCAGCACCAGCGGCCCGTGGTCGTCGGCCCGCAGCGCCGGGACCGCCCGGTCGATGGCGTACGCCACCAGCAGCGGCCCGGCCTGCACCGCCAGTTGCTGGAGCACCAGCAGCAGCGCGGACACCGCCACCCAGCGGCGGCGCGGCGACAGCAGCGACCGCAGCAGCGCCCCAGTCGCCCCCTCGGGCACCGGCAGCTCGTCCCGGTCGAAGTCGTCGGCCGGCGGCAGGGGCGGCGGCGGTACGGCAGCGCCGGCGCCCGCCGGCGCGACGGCCCCCGCCCCCGTCGCCCTCTTCGTATCCGTACCCGCTTCCGTGCTCGTATCCGTGTCGGTCACCGCACGCCCTCCGTCCGCACTCCGCCGGCGGCCCCGGCCACCTCGGCCGTGCCCGACTCCGCGCCCGACATCAGCCAGGCGTACTCCACGCTCTCCCGCAGCAGTTCCTGATGGGTGCCGACCGCGGTGATCCGGCCGCCGGACAGCAGCGCCACCCGGTCGGCCAGCAGCACCGTGGACGGGCGGTGCGCCACCACCAGCGCGGTGGTGTCCCGCAGCACCTCCCGCAGCGCGGCCTCCACCAGCGCCTCGGTGTGCACGTCCAGCGCGGACAGCGGATCGTCCAGCACCAGGAACGCCGGCTGCCCGACCACCGCGCGGGCCAGCGCGAGACGCTGCCGCTGACCGCCCGACAGGGACAGCCCCTGCTCGCCGACCTCCGTCGCCGCGCCCTGCGGGAGATCGTGTACGAAGCCGGCCTGCGCCACCTCGAGCGCCCGCCGCAACTCCGCCTCGCCCGCGCCCTCGGCGCCCATCAGCACGTTCTCCGCGACCGTCGCCGAGAACAGGGTGGGCTCCTCGAACGCCACCGCCACCAGCGAGCGAAGCTTCTCCCGCTCCATCGCGGTGACGTCCTCGCCGTCCAGCAGGACGCGGCCGGCCGACAGCTCGTGCAGCCGGGACACCAGTGCGGTCAGCGTGGTCTTGCCCGACCCGGTCGCCCCGACCAGCGCCATCGTCTCGCCCGGCCGGATGTGCAGATCGACGCTGGCCAGCACCGGCGGGGCGTCCGCGGGCGCGTCCGGATACCGGAAGACGACGTTGTCAAAGCGCAGCCCGCCCTCGCCCTCCGGACCGGCCGCGGCTCCGGCGGCCGTGTCCTGCGCGTCCTCCTCCGCCTCGTCCATCACCTCGAAGAACCGGTCCGCCGCGGTGGCGGTGTCCTGGCTGATGGCGAGCAGGAAGCCGATCGACTCCACCGGCCAGCGCAGCGCCAGCGCCAGCGACAGGAACGCCACCAGGGTGCCCGCCGACAGCCCGCCGTCCGCGACCCGCAGCGAGCCGAGCACCAGGGCCGCGCCGATCGCCAGCTCCGGTACGAAAGTGATGACCGTCCAGATCCACGCCAGCAGCTTCGCCTTGCGCAACTCGGTGGAGCGCAGCCGCCCGGCCAGCGCCCGGAACGTCTCGGCCTGGCTGCGGTGCCGGCCGAAGCCCTTGACCACCCGGATGCCGAGGACGCTCTCCTCCACCAGCGTGGTCAGGTCGCCCACCTGGTCCTGCGCCCGGCGGGCCACCGTCGAGTACCGCGTCTCGAACATCGACGACGCCACGACCAGCGGGATCGCGGGCGCCAGCAGCACCAGCCCCAGCACCCAGTCCTGCATCAGCAGCAGCACGCAGCCGATGAGGATCGTCACCCCGTTGACGAAGAGGAACGTCATGGGGAAGGCGAAGAACAGCCGGATGAGGGAGAGGTCGGTGGTCGCCCGGGACAGCAACTGCCCCGACGCCCAGCGGTCGTGGAAGGCGATCGGCAGCCGCTGCATCCTGGCGTACAGCGCACCGCGCATCGACGCCTCGACCGACGCCAGCGGCCGCGCCACCAGCCACCGCCGCAGCCCGAACAGCACCGCCTCCGCGATCCCGAGCAGCAGCACCGCCAGCGCGCCGAGCCACACCCCGTCCGGGTCCCCGTCCGCCACCGGCCCGTCCACCAGCCACTTCAGCACCAGCGGGATGAGCAGGCTCAGCAACGACGCCGCCACCGCCACCCCCGCCGCCGTCCCGATCCGCCCCCGCACCGGCCGCAGATACGGCCACAACCGCAGCAGCGAACGGACGGCGGACCGCTTGGCGGCCTGGGGCGCGGTGGGGGAGTGTGAGGTGGCCATCAGGAGTGAGCCTACGGTTCGCCACTGACAGCCCTCATGTGGTTTTCGGTCGGGTGGGGAGACGTGTGGTTCCTCGGGTCAAGGTCCGAACGGGATCGCTCGGGTCTGTGCGAACGACCGGCCACACGACCCGTGAGTGACTGGCGTCACATGGAAGATCCGGCATTGGTGCACGCTTGTCCGAATTGCTCTCCGTTGACCATGCGCAGCCGAGCGTATTGGTTGTTCCCGTGAGGCGACTGTGGATCGTTTGTGAGCCAAGTGTGATGAGAGTGCGGACTCCGGGCCGGGGGCTGATGCGGGCCGCCGGGGTGGTGCTCGGCATTGCCGTGACGCTCGGGACCGTGCCGTCCACCGTCGGCCACGCGGCTCAGGCGTCCGTGACGCCCCCGCAGCGGGGCACCGCCACGCAGCCCGAGGCTCCCGGTGAACTCACCGAGGCAGCGGCGATGGCCAAGGCGGCGCGCACGGGGGAGCCCGTCGAGATCACCGCACTCCGTGCCGAGACACGCGAGGTGTTCGCGACTGGGGACGGCAACCTCGAAGCGCGCGAGTACCTGCGCCCGGTGTGGACCCGTGCCGACGGCGTGTGGAAGCACGTCGACACCGACCTGGTAACCACTCACGAGGGCACGGTCGCTCCCACGGCGTCGACGGTGGAGATGGAGTTCTCCGGGGGCGGAAGCGCGCCACTCGTGCGGATGGAACGTGCCGGGCGTGAACTCAGCCTGTCGTGGCCGACGCCGCTTCCCGAGCCGCACCTTGAAGGCCCGACGGCTACGTACCCCTCCGTGCTGCCGGACGTGGACCTGCGGATGACGGCCCAGGAAGACGGCTACACCCAACTGCTCGTGGTGAAGACCGCCCAGGCCGCGGCGAATCCGGAGCTGGCCGAGCTCCGCCTCGAGCTGTCCGCGCGGAAGCTCGACGTCCAGGTGACGGACGAGGGCGGGCTGCGAGCGGTCGACCCGGGTGCACAGAGCGCGGTGTTCGAAGCACCGAAGCCTGTGATGTGGGACTCCAGCCCGGGCCCGGGCTCCGAGACGCCCGTCCAGCCCGGCAAGGCGGTGGCGAAGCGTTCGACCGCGAGCGTACAGCGCGGCCCGGAGACCACCCCGCTCGCCGGTGACGAACCCGGTGCAGGAGAGTCGGGAAAGCTGGCTCCCGTGGGGGTCGAAGTGCCGGCGGGGCAGAACGAGCTGGTGCTGAGGCCGGACGCGGATGTGCTGTCGTCGGACGACACCACCTACCCCGTCTACATCGATCCGCAGTGGTACACGCCGCGCAACACGGCCTGGACGATGGCCTCGAAGTACTGGGCGTCGGCGCCGCAGTGGAAGTTCAACGGTGATCCCGATGCCGGGATGGGCTACTGCAACTGGAACTACTGCGCCCCCCACGACACGAAGCGACTCTTCTACCAGGTCCCCGTGTCGACGTTCGCCGGCAAGTCGGTCCTCTCGGCGGAGTTCGTCGTCCGCAACACCTGGTCGGCCTCCTGCTCGGCCCGCTCGGTGGAGTTGTGGCAGACCAAGGGCATCTCGGCATCGACCACGTGGAACAGCCAGAACGCTTCCGGTTTCTGGATCAAGGAGCTCGCATCCGCCTCGTTCGCCCACGGTTTCACGGGCTGTACGGCCAAGGACGCCGAATTCGACGTCAGGTCGGCCGTCCAGTCCGCCGCGAACAGCAAGAGCTCGACGATGACGTTCGGCCTGCGCGCGGCGAGCGAGTCCGACGGCTATGCCTGGAAGCGCTTCTCCGACAAGGCGTACCTCCGGGTGAAGTACAACCGGCCCCCGGCCCAGATCGCGATGTCCCAGCTCACGATGGAGTACGGCGGAACCTGCAAGACGCCCGCGGCGGCGGCCCGTGTGCGCAGCCTGGGCAAGATCTACGCCAACAATGTCACCGACCCCGACGGGGACGACGTAGCCGTGGAGTTCGAGGCCCAGTGGGACGCCGGAGACGGCAAGGGAACCATCACCCGCTGGAAGCCGGCCCGCACCTCGTACAAGAAGTCAGGCTCCGACTTCCTCCTGAGCCTGCCGGCCTCCATACCGCAGAACAGGCAGATCAGCTGGTTCGTCCGCAGCTACGACGGAGCCCAGCACTCACCGTGGTCGTCTTCGGGCTCGGCGACCGGTTGCTACTTCGTCTACGACACCAGCGTCCCGAAGGCGCCGGCGATCACTTCCGGGGACTACCCGGCTTCCGACCCCGAGGACCCGAACGACCCCTGGTACGACGGTGTGGGCAAGTACGGCGCCTTCACTCTCAAGGCCGCCGACAATGACGTGACCACGTACTGGTACGGCATCAACGGCGACCCGACCTCCAAGAACGCCGTCACCACGTCTGCCGGCGCCGCGAAGAGCATCCGTCTCCTGCCCGCCAAGCCCGGGCTGAGCTTCGTCACCGCGCGCGCGTTCGACCAGGCGGGCAACGGCGGTGAGATCCGTACGTATCGCTTCAGGGTCAGGGCGGGACAGCCGGAACGGGCCGTATGGGAGCTCGACGAGGCCGCTGGCGCCACCCAGGCAGGCGGGACTTCCGGAGCCCGGACCGCAACTCTTTACGGCGGCGCCGCCAACGGAGTGCCGGGCAAGCAGGGCACCGCCCTCCACGTGGACGGCAGCAGCGGGTACGCGGCGACCGACATCCCCACCGTCGACACCGCGGGCGGCTTCAGTGTCTCCGCGTGGGTCAAGCTCGACAAGATGCCCACCGACGCCGCCGTCGTGGCGGCCCAGCCCGGCAACTTCTCACCGGGCTTCGAGCTCTACTACTCCCTGGGTTACAACCGCTGGGTCTTCAACCAGTACACCTCCGACACCGCCGGCGCACCGATCGTCCGGGCCATGGCCCCGCAGGCTGGCGGAGCGACCGCGAACACCTGGACACACCTGGTGGGTGTCCACGACAACGCGTCCAAGCAACTGCTGCTGTACGTCAACGGAGTCCTGGCCGGTTCCACGCCGTACACGACACCCTGGGACGCACGCCGTGGGCTCCAGATCGGGGCGGCGAACCTCAACGGGCAGGTCACCAACCACTTCCCCGGTGCGATCGACGAGCTCCGCATCTTCGACCGGCCCGTCAGCGCCACGGAGGTCGGCCGGCTGCACCGCCTGGAAGGGATCGGTGCCGGGCGCACCGCTCGCGCGGTCTTCCCACTCGATGAGCCGGCCGGTGGCACCGAGGTCACCGGACGCGCCGAGACCCAGCCGCTGAAGCTCGCCGGCAACGCCCGACTCGGCTCGACCGGAGCGGCCGGCAGGGCGCTGCAACTGGACGGTGACGGTGACTACGCCCACGGCGTCGCGCCGCACACCGACACGCAGCGTCCGTTCACCGTCTCCTCCTGGGTCAGGCTCGACCGCCTCCCCGGGCAGGCGGCCACGATCGTCTCGCAGTCGGGGAAGAACCGGCCCGGGTTCGAACTGCACTATTCCAAGACCTACAACCGCTGGGCGTTCGGCCAGTACTCCGGTGACGTCCCCGACGCCACCCCGATCCGCGCCCTTCAACCGGATGGAACCAGCGCACGGGTGGGCGAGTGGGTGCACTTGGTCGGCGTCCACGATGCGGTGGAGCAGACACTCACCCTGTACGTCAACGGAGCCAAGGCCGGAAGCATCTCCCAGACGAAGCCCTGGTACTCCGGCGGCCGCATTCAGGTGGGCGCGCTGAGCATCGAGAACGCCCAGCTCATCCAGTACTTCCCCGGCCAGATCGACGACATCCGACTCTACGACCGGCCCGTGTCGGCCGAGGAGGTGCAGCAGCTGTTCCGGCAGCGGCCCCTCGTCAAGGCGCGTTGGAAGTTCGAGACGGCCACCTCCACCACACCGCAGACCACCCCCGACGCCTCCACGACCGGTGCCGGCCTGGGTCTCCACAACGGTGCCAAGCTCGGTTCGGGCTGGGTCGACGGCGGGCTCGAACTGGACGGCGTGGACGACTACGCGGCGACTGCGAACAACGTCGTGCCCGTCGACACCTCAGGCAGCTTCACCGTCTCGGCCTTCGCGCAGGCGGCCGCGGCCCCGACCCGCCCCGCCGCGCTGATCAGCGCACCCGGTGCGAACCGAAGCGCCTTCGAGGTCGCGTATGTCCCCAGCACCACGCCGGCGACCGACGGAGGCCGGTGGCGGATCACCACGCGGTCCGCCGACGCGGCCACGGCCACCGTCACGGAGGTCGACAACGGCCAGTTCCACGGCCCGGAGGATTGGACCCACCTCGCCCTGGTCTACGACGGCTTCGCCCGTGATCTGCGGCTCTACGTCAACGGCGAGCTGGAGCAGGTGGCGTGCGTCGACGGTGACGGCGGTGCTGTCCCGGACTGCGCGGAGCGGGTCTCCCACGCCGAGAACGTACTGACCTACAAGGCCGCCCAGGGCCTCCAGATCGGCCGGACCAAGACCGGCACCACGACCTGGGGCGCCCATTGGCCGGGCTCCGTGTCGGATGTGTGGCTCTTCCAGGGCGCACTCGGTGAGGCGAGCATCGCCCATCTCGCCCTCGGCGTCCCCGGTCGCGCCACCGCCGTCCCCGGCAACGACTGACCACCACCGCGACCCCGGAGACCATGCCGGGGCCGCTCCTTCCCCTCCGCTCAGCCGGCCCCGGCACCCACCGGCGGCCGGTGACGCGCACCACTGACGGACTCGCTCGACGAAGGACGAGGATGAACGGTAGTAAGCGGACGCGAGTCCGGGCCCTGCGCCGGCGCATCGCCATGGCTTCGGCCATGGCTGTGATCAGCACACTGGTCCAGGTAGTGGTCCAACCCTCCACCGTGGCCGCCGATCGCGGCACAGGCCGGCCCGACCTGCCGGTGTCGGAGAAGCCGGTCGCGGTGTCCGCGGTCCCGGTCGTTCCGCGCCCGACCGCGCAGGGTCCACGGGCTACCCCGCCTGCCGCCTGGCCGACGGCGGGCACGGCGACCGTCGCGCCGCCGAAGAAGGCCTCGTCCCTCACCCGGGCCGGGAAGCTGCCCATCGCGGTCGGCGGCCCCGGCCAGACGACAGCCGTGCGCACTCGCCTGTTCGACCGTGACACCGCGCGGCGGGCCGGAGTCGACGGCCCCGTGTTCACGCTGAAAGCCACCGGAGCGGGCAAGCCGAAGGCCCCGGTACGCGCCCGGCTCGACTACTCCGCCTTCGCCGGGGCCTTCGGCGGCGACTACGCCAACCGGCTGAAGCTGGTGCAGCTCCCCGCCTGTGCCCTGACCACACCCGAGAAGGCCGCTTGCCGGTCAACGACTCCGGTCGAGACGGTCAACGACACGGAGGGCAGGACCCTCACCGCGGCCCGCGTCGCTCTGGAGCCCGCCCGGGCCACCATCCTGGCAGCCGTCGCCGACGACGCGAGCATGGGTGGCGACTACAAGGCCACGCCGCTCTCCCCGTCGGCACAGTGGAGCACCAGCCTCAACACGGGTGACTTCTCCTGGTCGTACGCGATGAACGTGCCCGACGTCCCCGGCGGACTGACCCCCAGTGTCGGTCTGTCGTACTCGTCGGGGTCACTCGACGGACGCACCGGCAACAGCAACAACCAGGGCTCCTGGGTCGGTGACGGCTTCGACCTCTGGCCCGGCTTCATCGAGCGGCGCTACAAGTCATGCGTCGACGACGGCGTCGAGCGACCCGACGGAGGCAAGCCGGGTGACCTGTGCTGGGCTTACGACAACGCGTTCATCTCCTTCAACGGCAAGGGCGGTGAGCTGGTTCCCACCGGCACCGACACCTTCCGGCTGCGGGACGACGACGGCACGAAGATCCAGCGCGTGCACGGCTCCGCCTCGGACGTCCGGGGCAACGGCGCCCGTAACGACGAGTACTGGAAGGTGACGACCCCCGACGGCTTCCAGTACCACTTCGGCTACCACCGGCTGCCGGGCTGGACGGAAGGCAAGGAGACCACAGACTCCGCCTGGACCGCACCCGTCTTCGGCGACGACGCCGGCGAGCCGTGCCATGCCTCCACCTTCGCCGCCTCGTGGTGCCAGCAGGGCTGGCGCTGGAACCTCGACTACGTCGTCGACCCGCACGGCAACGCGATCGCGTACTACTACGACAAGGAGTCGAACTCCTACGGCCGCAACCTCGACGAGAAGGCCAACACCCGTTATGTACGCGGCGGCTTCCTCGACCGGATCGAGTACGGTCTGCGCTCCTCCACCGTGTACTCGGCGCAGCCCCTGGCGAAGGTCGACTTCACGGGCAGCGAGCGGTGCCTCCCCGATGCGGCCACCACCTGTACCGACATCGGCAAGAACGCACGCAACTGGTACGACACGCCCTGGGACCTGAACTGCGACGCCGGCGCGACCTGCGACCAAGGCCGGCTGGCACCGGTGTTCTTCACCCGCCAGCGACTCACCTCGGTCACCACCCAGGTCCTGAAGGGCGCCGCCTACGCCGACGTCGACTCGTGGAAGCTGGGCCACCGCTGGGGCATGGCCGACACCGACTACCAGCTCCTGCTGACCTCCATACAGAGGACGGGGCACACCGGCGCCCCGGCCATCACCCTTCCGAAGACCACCTTCGGCTACACCCAGCTCGCCAACCGGCTCGACCGCACCGGTGACGGCTACGCCCCCTTCATCAAGGAGCGTCTCTCCTCCGTCGCCGACGAGGCCGGCGGGCAGATCGACGTCGGGTACTCAGCCCCGGTGTGCGACGCCTCGGCACTGCCGACCCCGCAGACCAACACCACCCGCTGCTTCCCGCAGTACATCGGCGGCAGTTCCAGCGACGACCCCGAGCTGCACTGGTTCAACAAGTACGTCACCTCCAGCGTCACGCTGACCGACCGCACCGGCGGCGCCCCGGACCAGGTCACCGCCTACGACTACCTGGACGGCGCGGCCTGGCACTACGACGACGATGACGGACTGACGAAGGAGAAGTCCAAGACCTGGTCGCAGTGGCGCGGCTACGGGCACGTCCGGGTGAAGACCGGCGGGCAGGGCGGCGCCGCCGCCATGCGGTCCCAGGCCGACACCTACTTCCTGCGGGGCATGGACGGAGACCGGAAGGAGCCCTCCGGCGGGGCCAAGTCCGTCAGCGTCACCCTCGACGCCGGCGAGGGCGACCCGATCACCGACCACGAATCGGCCGCCGGATTCACGTACAAGACCGTGCAGTACTCCGGTCCGGGCGGGAAGGTGCTGTCCAAGACCGTGAGCCGCCCCTGGCATCACGAGACCGCGAAGAAGGTCCGCACCTGGGGTGCCATCACGGCCAACCTCACCGGTACCGCGCAGAGCCGCGCCTGGACCTCACTGGACGACGGCGCGGGCCAGAAGTGGCGGACGACCACTGCATCCAACACCTTCGACACCGTCGCGGGACGCATCACCCAGATCGACGACCGCGGCGACGACGCCACCGCAGCCGACGACAAGTGCACCCGGACCGACTACCCGGCGGCAGGCCCGCTCCTCACGCTGCCCGCACGAGTGGAAGCCGTCGCCAAGCACTGCACCGCCACCACCGAACGCCCCAAGGACGTCATCTCCGACATCCGCACCGCCTACGACGGAAAGGCCTACGACGCCGCCCCAGCCAAGGGCGACGCCACGGCCACGGCCGTCCTCAAGGCGCACGACGGGACCACGGCCACCTACACCGAGACGTCGGCCACCTACGACTCCTACGGCCGCAAGCTCACCGCCAACGACCTCAGCGGCTCCGTCACCGTCAAGTCCGGCGCGCTGACCCGCACCGCTCGAACCGACGGCCGTGTCACCACCACGGCGTACACCCCGGCGACGGGTTTCCCCGCCTCCGCCAAGGTGACCGGGGCGCCGGCCAAGCCCGGAGACAGCACCACCGCCCACAGCGTGACCACCACCAGAGACCCGTTGCGCGGTGTGTCGCTGACCGAAACCGACACCAACGGCAAAGTCGTCAACCGCGCCTACGACGCGCTGGGCCGCTCCACCAAGGTGTGGCTGGCCGACCGCCTGACCGGTGACATCCCCACCTACGAGTTCACCTACCGCGTGACCGAAGGGCAGCCCATCGCCGTCGGCACCAAGACCCTCGGCAACGACGGCGCCCAGGACACCGCCTACACCCTGTACGACGGCTTCCTCCGGCCCCGGCAGACCCAGGCCCCCGGCCCTGGTGGCGGCCGGCTGCTGACCGACACCTTCTACGACGAACGCGGCCTGACCACTAAGGAGTTCCTGCCCTACTACGCCACCACCAAGCCCTCCACCACTCTCGTCAAGCCGGAGGACGCACTCGGCGTCGAGACGCAGAACCGCTACGCCTACGACGGCCTCGGCCGGCAGACCGAGCACCGGCAGATCTTCGGCAACGGCGACGGCGGTCAGGTCCTGGGCACCACCCGCACCCTCCACAGCGGCGACCGCACCACCGTCATCCCGCCGCAGGGCGGCACCGCCACCACCACCCTCACCAACGCCCGTGGCCAGACCACGGAACTGCGCCAGCACCACGAGCGCACCGCCGAGTCCGCGTACGACACCACCCGGTACTCCTTCACCCAGACCGGCGCGGTGGCCAAGGTCACCGACCCCGCGGGCAACGAGTGGACGTACGAGTACGACCTCCTCGGCCAGGCCAAGCAGACCAAGGACCCCGACAAGGGCACCGTCCGCTACACCTATGACGACCGGGGCCGGCTCACCTCCACCACCGACGCCCGCAACACCACGCTCGCCTACGTCTACGACGGCCTCGGCCGCCGGACCGAACTCCGCTCGGGATCGACGACCGGCGCCCTGCGGGCCACATGGACGTACGACACGATCAGCGGCGCCAAGGGCCATGTCGCCGAGTCCACCCGGTACGCCGAGGACGGCCAGGCCTACGTCTCCAAGGTGGTCGGCTACGACCGTCTCTACCGGCCGCTGCGCACCTCTGTCACCATCCCGGACACCCCCGCCAACAAGGGCATCTCCGGTACGCATCTGTCGACCGCCAGCTACAAGGCGTCCGGTCAGATCGCAGGAGTCGGCCTGCCCAAGGCGGGCGCTCTGACGGCCTCCTCCGTCGTCTTCGGCTACGAGGACGCCACGCTGCGTCCCGTCGTGGTGGACGGCCTGAAGGGTCTCAGCGCCACCACGACCTACAGCCTGACCGGCAAGCCGCTCCAGCACCAACTGTCCGACGCGGGCGGCAAGAAGGCCTGGGTCACCAACGACTACGAGCCCGGCACGCAGCGTCTGGCCTACAGCCGAGTCGACCGCGAGGACGTCCCCGGCGTCGACCAGGCGTCCACCTTCCGCTACGACGAGGCGGGCAACGTCCTGTCCGTCTCCGACACCTCGCGCTCCGGCACGGACACCCAGTGCTTCACCTATGACCACCTGCGCCGGCTGACGAAGGCGTGGACCCAGCCCACCGCCGCCTGCGCGGGCTCTCCCAGCGCCTCGGTCCTCGGCGGCCCGGCTCCCTACTGGTCGTCCTACGGCTACGACAAGACCGGCAACCGCACCACGGAGACCCAGCACGACGTCGCCGGCAACACCGCCAAGAACGTCTCCAGCACCTACGCCTACCCGGTCCCCGGTGCGTCCGCCGTCCGCCCGCACGCCCTGAAGTCCGTCACCCGCACCGGCCCGGGCGTCGTCGCCGGCGACACCTACACCTACGACGCCATCGGCAACACCGACACCCGCACCCTGGGCGGCGGCACCTCGCAGGACCTGGACTGGGATGCCGAAGGCCGGCTCACCAAGGTCACCGAGCCGGTCGAGGGCGGTTCACCCAAGGTCAGCGAGTACCTGTACGACGCCGACGGCAACCGGTTGATCGCTCGCACTCCCACCGACACCACGCTGTACCTGGGCGCCACCGAGATCACGGTCGCCAAGGGCACGACGGTCGCCAAGGGCACCCGCTACATCGATCTCGGCGGCGGGCACCAGGCCGTCCAGTCCGACGACGGCAAGGTGTCCTTCACCACCGCCGACCATCACGGCACCGCCCTGCTCGCCATCGACGCCGCCACCCAGCGCCTCAGCCAGCAGCGCAGGCTCCCCTTCGGCGGTGTCCGAGGCCCGGAACCCGCCTCTTGGCCGGGCACCAAGGGCTTCGTCGGCGGTACCGAGGACGCCTCCACCGGCCTGACCCAGCTCGGCGCCCGCTCCTACGACTCGGCGACGGGGCGCTTCCTGTCGGTCGACCCGATCATGGACGCGACCGACCCGCAGCAGATCAACGGCTACGCCTACGCCAACAACAACCCGCTCGCCTTCTCCGATCCCTCCGGCTTGTTCTGCGACGGCTGCAGCGTGAACAACCCGGACACCGCTTGGAAGCCCTCCAACGGACCGGGCTGCACCACTTACGCCTGCTACAAGCCAGGTACCGGCATCGTCGCCTACTACCCGAAGGGCAAGGGCGGAGGCGGCGGAGGCGGCGGAGGCGGTGGCGGTGGAGCCGGCAAGAGTTCCGCCCAGTCGCCGACCAAGACGATCAACATCAAGCAAAAGGGCGGCCAGATCTGGATCGAGAAGGTCCCTGTCCCGTCGGCGGACGAACTTCTCGGCATGTTCCCGCAGTACGACGAGGAAAAGCGGCTGGAAGCCTGGGCGGAACGCAAGTGTTTCGCCGGGGACAAGCAGCTCAACGCGTTCTGCGGTGCCGCCGAGGCTCTCGGCGTCATCGACTACGAACCGAACACCTTCGACCGCATGGTCACCTCGGTAGCCGTCGCACTCGTCGTCCCCGACTTCGATGCCTGGAAGAGCTGCCTGAGTGGTGAAAGTGCCACAGCCTGCGGCACGGCGGCGCTCGACCTTCCCTGGGCACGGGTACTCAAGGGCGTCAAGGCCGTCAAAGCCGCCACGAAGTGCAACAGCTTCGTCCCCGGCACCGAGGTCCTCATGGCGGACGGCACCACCAAGCCCATCGAGGACGTCCGCATAGGTGACCAGGTCCTGGCCACGGACCCAAGGACCGGGGAGACGGTCGTCAAGACGGTGACCGCGGAGATCACCGGCAAGGGCTTGAAGAGCCTGGTCAAGATCACTCTTGCCGTCGACGGCCAGAAGGCCGACATCACCGCGACGGTCGGGCATCCGTTCTGGGTCCCCGGAGCCGGAGTGTGGTTGGACGCCGGCAAGCTGGCACCGGGCCAGGGACTCCTCACCGTCAGCGGCAGCCGCGTCCGGATTATCGGCGTCGCTCGGGAGCAGCGGTCGGCGCTGGTCCACAACCTGACTGTCGCCGATCTGCACACGTACTATGTGCTGGCGGGGGCGACTCCGGTCCTGGTTCACAACTGCAACCTGGGTGGCTATGCCGACAGTGTTCGCAATGAACCTGGGGTGAAGTTTGCCTCCGAGTACACATCTCCTTCAGGTGCGAAGTACTACGGCCGCAATAAGCACGGTCAGCAGGCAGAAGGGCCGTTGGCGGATGCACTCGAACGGGCAGGTCACCATGGAGGGTGCGCGGAGGTGCACTGTCTAATTCAGGCGCAGGCGGCGGAGGGGCCCGAGGCCATCAGGGGCGGAACCATGCGAACGGTAAGGACGCGTAATAACTCCATGCCGACATCGAATACGGATGGGCATGGTGAACCGGCTCACCCCTGCGGCCGTTGTGGCAGACTTCTGGAAGACCTGGAGATCAACTGATGTCCCTGATTCGCTTCGACTCGCTCAGTGAGGATCTGCTTGGGGCGCTTGTTGCGTCCGGATGGAGCGCAGGTCGGAAGGTTGATGCAGGTCAATGGGTGGAGCCGCTGGAGGGTGAAGGGTACCGGTCCCGCCCATTGGCAGAAGAAATTCTCGCGGCGGTGGGAGGGCTCTCCATCGAGCCGGTCAATCGAGTTGGCCCGAACTTCAGTAATGACGAGCCCTTCAATTTCGATCCCATTGCCGCTGGATCAGGGCAGCGTGATCTAGCAACAGAGGTGGAGAGTGTACTCGGTGGGGACTATTTCCCCATCGGCGAATGGCTCAGTTATTCAAGCGTGTTCGTCGAAGCTGGGGGGAGGGTGGTTGCTGCTGGCATGGGTTGGATTTGGGAGCTTGGTTCCACCTTCGAAGACTCCTTGGAGTTGGCAGTCTGCGCGAATCGCCCACTGATCTGCCTGCACTCCGATCCGGGACTCGATCCTTGGCCGAGACCCGATTCTCGTTAGTGAATCTCGACCGCTTAGAGCTTCGTCTAGCGGGGCTTCTGGCCGGTTGACGGCAGTAGTTGACGGCAACGGCGGCGGACACCCAGGTGTCCGCCGCCGTTGCCGTGCGTATGTCAGGAGTGGTCGAGGGCAAGGCCGAGGGAGTCGATGGCGTCTGGCTGGAGGCGGAGTCGGACGTGGGCTGCCTGCGCGGAGGTGAACGAGTGCGCTTCGTGCTGCCACGTGGTGCCCGCGGCCTCGCGCTTCTGCTGTTCGTGGTGATGCTTCAGCGGCAGCAACTGCGGCGTCGCCCGTAACGAGAAGGGGCAGTTCACATCTGGGGAAAATGTGGATGCGGCCCGTGAGCGGCAAACACATTTGAACTACAGGAATGCTCTGGGGGCTGAGTACGACTTCGAAGTCACTCTTCCGAGCGGCTCCGGCCTGATGCAGTCGACTGGAAGAACCGTGTTGTGCGTGAGCTGAAGTCGGACGCGAAAAGCAGCTAGGTAACGGGGCAGCGGCAGTTGCAGAAGTACGTCGCCGAGTTGGAGGACATGACCGGTCAGAGCTGTACTGGCCATCTCGATACGTATAAGAGGTTCGGCTGATGGTTGACTCGATTTCTCGGAGTGCTGGTTTTGTCGGGATTGATCAGCGCCGACGGCAGTAGTTGACGGCAACGGCGGCGAATACCACAGGGGTTCGCCGCCGTTGCCGTGCGCCCGTGCGCGGGGCCAGGGGTGATTGAGGGCGTTGCCGAGGGCGGTCATGGCCTCGCGTTGAAGGCGGAGGCGTGGCCCCGCCCCCGCCCTACTCCCGCACCCTCAGCAGCAGCATCGAGCGGGGCGGGACGGTGAGGGGGAGGCCGGCCTCGTGGACGGTGGCAGGGGCGGTGGACTGGTCTTCGGCGGCGGTGTCGACGACGAGTTCGTAGGAGCGGGCCCAGGGGGCGCCGGGGAGGTGGAAGGCGATCGGGTCGGCGCCGGCGTGCAGGACGGCGAGGAAGCTGTCGTCGGTGACCGGCTCGCCGGTGGCGTCGCGGCCGGGGATGTCGCGGCCGGAGAGGTACATGGCGAGGGTGGCGGTCGGGGCCCACCAGTCGGCCTCGGTCATCTCGGTGCCGTCGGGGGTGAACCAGGCCAGGTCGCGCAGCCCGTCCACGGCCTGCGGACGGCCGGAGAAGTGGACCCGGCGGCGCAGTACGGGGTGGGCGTGGCGCAGGGCGAGGAGGCGGGTGGTGAGGTCGAGGAGGGCGCGGCGGCCCTCGTCGTCCGGCAGCGACCAGTCGAGCCAACCGGTCGCGTTGTCCTGGCAGTAGGCGTTGTTGTTGCCGCCCTGGGTGCGGCCCATCTCGTCGCCGGCGACCAGCATCGGGACGCCGGTGGAGAGGAGGAGGGTGGTGAGGTGGTTGCGGATCTGGCGCAGGCGCAGGGTGTTGATCGCGGGGTCGGCGGTCTCGCCCTCGGCGCCGCAGTTCCAGGAGCGGTTGTCGTTGGTGCCGTCCCGGTTGCCCTCGCCGTTGGCCTCGTTGTGCTTCTGCTCGTAGGAGACCAGGTCGCGCAGGGTGAAGCCGTCGTGCGCGGTGACGAAGTTGACCGAGGCGTAGGGGCGGCGGCCGCCCCAGGCGTACAGGTCGCTGGAGCCGGAGAGGCGGTAGCCCAGGTCGCGGACGTCGGGCAGAGCGCCGCGCCAGAAGTCCCGTACCGCGTCCCGGTAGCGGTCGTTCCACTCGGCCCACAGGGGAGGGAAGGCGCCGACCTGGTAGCCGCCGCTGCCGACGTCCCAGGGCTCGGCGATGAGTTTCACCCGGCGCAGCACGGGGTCCTGGGCGATGACGGCGAGGAAGGGGGAGAGCATGTCGACGTCGTGCATGGAGCGGGCGAGGGCCGCGGCCAGGTCGAAGCGGAAGCCGTCCACGCCCATCTCGGTCACCCAGTAGCGCAGCGAGTCGGTGATCAGGCGCAGGACGTGGGGCTGGACGACGTGCAGGGTGTTGCCGCAGCCGGTGTAGTCGGCGTACCGGCGGGCGTCGCCCTGGAGCCGGTAGTAGCCGCGGTTGTCGATGCCGCGCAGTGACAGCATCGGGCCCAGCTCGCCCGCCTCGGCGGTGTGGTTGTAGACCACGTCGAGGATGACCTCGATGCCGGCCGCGTGCAGCGCCTTCACCATCCGCTTGAACTCGCCGACCTGCTCGCCGGTGGTGCCGGACGCGCTGTAGGCGGCGTGCGGGGCGAAGTAGCCGATGGAGTTGTAGCCCCAGTGGTTGCGCAGACCGCGGCGCAGCAGGTGGTCCTCGTGGGCGAACTGGTGCACGGGGAGCAGCTCGACGGCGGTCACGCCGAGGCGGGTGAGGTGCTCGACCGCCGCCGGGTGGGCGAGGCCGGCGTAGGTCCCGCGCAGGTGCTCGGGGATGCCGGGGTGGGCCATGGTGAAGCCGCGGACGTGCAGCTCGTAGATGACGGAGTCGGCCCACGGCGTCTTG
Source organism: Streptomyces solincola (assembly GCF_002982015.1). GTDB lineage: Bacteria > Actinomycetota > Actinomycetes > Streptomycetales > Streptomycetaceae > Streptomyces > Streptomyces solincola. Next base: position 2,489 of record NZ_PVLV01000088.1, on the reverse strand, counting down.
GGGCGGCGGTCGTCGGACCAGTCGTCGTCGTCGTGGACGACCACGCCCTTGGGGACGTACGGGGCGGAGTCGCGGGTATCCCGCACGGTGTCGGCGACATGCTGCTCGGGCCAGTCGCGGACGTGCCCGTACACCTCCGGCGGCAGCCGGAAGTCGCCGTCCACCGCCCGCGCGTACGGGTCGAGCAGCAGCTTCGCCGGGTTCCAGCGGGCCCCCGTCCACGGGTCCCAGCGGCCGTGCACCCGGAAGCCGTAGCGCTGCCCGGGCCGCACCCCGGGCACGAAGCCGTGCCAGATCTGGTGGGTCAGCTCGGTCAGCGGCAGCCGGGTCTCGGCGCCGTCCGCGGCGAACAGGCACAGCTCCACCGCCTCCGCGCCGCCCGCCCACAGGGCGAAGTTGACGCCCGCCGTGCCGCCGGGTCCGGCCCTGAACCGGGCCCCCAGCGGGGTGGGCGCGCCCGGCCACACCGGGAGCGGCGGCGCACCCGGCCGGGCCGCGGACACGTCGGGCCCCAGGGCCCGTGCTCCCGACGCCGCGGGGCCGACGCGCGGCGTCGCGTCTCCCGCCACGCGCTGCACTGCCTGCTGTTCGGCTGCGCTCGACACTGCCCGCCTCCTGCGGCTCATACGGACGGGCGTGCGCGGGAGGCGCGGCGTCCCTGCCGCGCCTCCCGCACCCGCCTCTTTCCGAGCTGTGGTCCTGGTGCCTTCGTCGGTGCCTTCGTCGGTGCCTTGGCCGGTGCCTTCGCCGATCGGGTGGTTCCGGCGGCGTTCCTCCGGTGTTTCCCTGTGTTCTGCCCGAACGGCCAGGGCTCCCAACATCCGCCGGGGTCACGTTTCCCCCGCCGGAGAGTCCTCGTTGGGCGGGCATGAGACGACTGTGGACGAGGGCGGGGCTGCTGGCCGCCGCCGTGGCGCTGGCGGGCTGCACCCACGACGGAGGCTGGGACCTGGATGCGGGCGGGGCGAAGGGGCGCGCGGCGGACGACGCCATCCGGGTGGTTCCGGCCGACCGGGCCGCCGGGGTCGCCCCGGACGACCGGCTGGAGGTACGGGTGCCCAGCGGCCGGCTGGAGCGGGTGCGGGTGGTGCGGGTGAGCGACGCCCGGCCGGTCGCGGTGCCCGGCCGGGTCAGCGAGGACGGGCTGCGCTGGCGCCCCGCGCCGGGCACCAGGCTGGCCACCGCCGCCGCCTACCGGGTGGAGGCGGTGGCGCTGGACGGGCACGGCCGCCGCTCGGCCCGGCACACCACGTTCACCACCGCCGTGCCCGGGCAGCGGTTCGTCGCGTACGCCAAGCCCGAGCACCGCTCCACCGTCGGCACCGGCATGATCGTCTCGCTGACCTTCAGCCATCCGGTCCGCGACCGGGCGGCCGTGGAGCGGGCCGTCCGGGTGACCTCCCGGCCGGCCGTGGAGGTGGCCGGGCATTGGTTCGGCGACGACCGGCTGGACCTGCGGCCGCGCGAGTTCTGGCGGCCCGGCACGGAGGTGGCGGTGGACCTGCGGTTGCGGGACGTCGAGGGCGCGCCCGGCGTGTACGGCATCCAGGACAAGCGGATCGCGTTCACCGTCGGCCGCTCGCAGACCGCGAAGGTCGACGCGCAGCGGCACACCATGGAGGTGCGGCGGGACGGCGAGTTGCTGGCCACCGTGCCGATCACCGCGGGCGCGGCGAAGAACACGACGTACAACGGGCGGATGGTGGTCACCGAGCTGTACGAGGTGACCCGGATGAACGGGGCGACGGTCGGCTTCAAGGACGCCGACGGCAAGGGGGAGTACGACATCAAGGACGTGCCGCACGCCATGCGGCTCACCGACTCGGGCACCTTTCTGCACGGCAACTACTGGGAGCGGCCGGCGGTGTTCGGCTCGGCCAATGTCAGCCACGGCTGCGTGGGCCTGCGCGACGTGAAGGGCGGCAGCTCCGACGCCCCGGCCGGCTGGTTCTTCGACCGGACCCTGGTCGGGGACGTGGTGGAGGTGGTCAACTCCGCCGACCACACGGTCGACCCGGCGAACGGGCTGGGCGGCTGGAACCTCGACTGGACCGCCTGGAAGGCCGGTTCGGCGCTGCGCTGACCCGGCCCGGCCGGGCCTTCCCGCCGGCCGCGCCCCGGGGGCCTCTTCCGCCTGCCGAGCCCCTGGGGCCCCGGGCTGCCGGCCCCGTGCGTGGTCCGTGTCCGTCGCGGACACATTCGGGACTGAACGGTGACATGCGCGCACTCAACGCGTAGCTCGCGGTGTGATTATCTATCGCCAAGCGTGCGCATCTGAGCACGCTGTAGTGCGGGCCTGGGGACCGGGCCGTGCGAGGGGAGAACACCGAAGTGAACGGGCTGCCGATATCCGGTGTGTCGGCCGGGGCGGGTACGGGGCGAGCGGGCAGGGGTCTGCTCGCGGTGCTGCTGGGGGCGTTGCTGCTGCTGGTGACGGCGTGCGGCGGGCCGGACTCCGGCCCCGGCGACGGGGGCGGGGAGGGCAAGGG
>NZ_PVLV01000087.1 GCF_002982015.1 Streptomyces solincola | reverse complement strand
CCCTCCGCCCCCGCCGCCACCGAGCCCTCGCTGGTCGGACAGGAGTACGAGGTCGAGGTCGGCCCCGTCGCGCACGGCGGCCACTGCATCGCCCGCAACGACGCGGGCCAGGTCCTCTTCGTCCGCCACACCCTGCCGGGCGAGCGCGTGGTGGCCCGGGTCACCGAAGGCACCGCCGGCTCCCGCTTCCTGCGCGCCGACGCGGTGGAGATCCTCGACGCCTCCAAGGACCGCGTCGAGGCCCCCTGCCCCTTCGCCGGCCCCGGCCGCTGCGGAGGCTGCGACTGGCAGCACGCCAAGCCCGGCGCCCAGCGCCGTATGAAGGGCGAGGTCATCGCCGAGCAGCTCCAGCGGCTGGCCGGCCTCACCCCCGAGCAGGCCGGCTGGGACGGCACCGTCGTCCCCGCCGAGGGCGACAAGCTGCCCGCCGGCGAGGTGCCCGCCTGGCGCACCCGCGTCCAGTACGCCGTCGACGCCGAAGGCCGCGCCGGGCTGCGCCGCCACCGCTCCCACGAGGTCGAGCCCGTCGACCGCTGCCTGATCGCCGCCCCCGGGGTCACCGAACTCGGCATCGAGCAGCGCGACTGGCCCGGCATGGCCTCCATCGAGGCGATCGCCGCCACCGGCTCCGCCGACCGCCAGGTCGTCCTCACCCCCCGCCCCGGCGCCCGCCTCCCTCTCGTCGAGCTGGACAGGCCCGTCTCCGTCCTGCGCGTCCACGAGCGGGACGGCAGCGTCCACCGCGTCCACGGCCGCCCCTTCGTCCGCGAACGCGCCGACGACCGCACCCACCGCGTGGGCAACGGCGGCTTCTGGCAGGTCCACCCGAAGGCCGCCGACACCCTGGTCACCGCCGTGATGCAGGGCCTGCTGCCCCGCAAGGGCGACACCGCCCTCGACCTCTACTGCGGCGCCGGCCTCTTCACCGGCGCCCTCGCCGACCGCGTCGGCGACAAGGGCGCCGTCCTCGGCGTCGAACTCGGCAAGCGCGCCGCCGAGGACGCCCGCCACAACCTCCAGCACTTCGACCGCGTCCGCATCGAGCAGGGCAAGGTCGAGCAGGTCCTGCCCCGCACCCGCATCACCGAGGCCGACCTCGTCGTCCTCGACCCGCCCCGCGCCGGCGCCGGCCGCCAGACCATCACCCAGCTCGCCGCCCTCAACGCCCGCCGCATCGCCTACGTGGCCTGCGACCCCGCCGCCCTCGCCCGAGACCTCGCCTACTTCCGCGAGGCCGGCTACCGACCGCGCACGCTGCGGGCGTTCGACCTGTTCCCGATGACGCATCACGTGGAGTGCGTCGCGATCCTGGAGCCGGTCAAGTAAGGGCTCTGAGCTGGGGTTTTGTGGGTGCGCGGAGTGGGCGTTGCGAGCGATATCCCGACGCTGAAACAACACTCGCGACGCTCATCTGACGCCCGTTCTGATGGGGTGCCAGGCTCGTTGTGTCGTTGCTCAGGCCCCTGATGGCCACTCTGCGGGGCAGGTTGGCCGCAAGGGTCTGATCGACAGTGCGCTGCTACGGCCGGTGAGCGGGAACGTCCAGGTGACACTCCGCCGCCTCGAGCCGTACGATGCAGGCGGCGCAGGTGCCCGTCGGCTCCGACCGGGCTGTCGCACACGAACGCGGCACTCGTGCTCGTGGTGCTGGCCCTGTCCCTGGTCTCCTGCGCGCTGCTGGTCTTCTCCGGCGGCGACACCAACACCCTCGTGCCGCCGTTCGCCATCGGCGTGTTCGTCGGCTTCACCATCGCCCAGCCGGCATGGTCCGGCACTGGCGCGTCCAGCGCGGCCCGGGGTGGCGAGGCAAGGCGTTCCTCGACGGCTTCGGCGGGCTGCGCACGGCGGTGTGCAGTTCCGCGAGGGACATCATCAGCTCACCGTCCGCGGTGATGTGGTGGACCCGCTCGCCGGGTCGGGCGAAGCAGGCACCGATGGCGACGGGCAGCGCCTGGCCGATGGCGCCGAAGTCCGTGCTGACGCATGTGAAGTCGCGCCGGCCGGTGGGCGGGATCGCCTGGCATGCGCTGAGAGCGGCGTGTCCGCCGCCGATCACCATCAGCCGCTGTGCGGGCAGGTGGGTCCGCAGCGTGTCCAGCGCGTCCCGCACGTGCACGCCCGAGGAGACCGAGCGGTGCACGAAGGCGTCGTCACAGGCGGGCAGGACGGGGCGAGGACGCCCGCCCGGCAGGAGGGCGGAGAGCTGCCGTACCAGGGTGTCCGCGACAGATTCCACGTCACCGCGCAGGTACGTCCCGCATGGCAGGTCTCCGGACGGTTCGGCCGTGTCGACCCGCACCAGGGCCGGGCGCGGGGAGCGGACGCGCAGAGCCCAGGTGGCCAGCGGGTGGAGGGAGGAGCCGAGGACCAGGACCAGGTCGGCCTCCGCCAGGATCTTGTGCGACCGCCCGTCTCCCATGGGGCCGCACACCCCTGCCCACAGCGGGTGGTCAGCCAGGAAGCCCGCCGCCCTCAAGGTGGTCACGACGGGGGCCCCGAGCAGATCGGCGAGCGCGGAGACCGGACGTTCCGCGCGCAGGGCGCCACGACCCGCGAGGACGACCGGCCGCGCGGCAGCCAGCAGCAGCCGCGCCGTGTCGCGAACGAGGTCGCCGTCCCGCGCGTGGCCGGGGTCACCGAGGAGGTCGGTGCCTTGTCCACGGGTAGGCGTGAACCGGACCGGGTCGGCATCGGTCGTCGACTCCTGGACGTCGACCGGCATGTTCAGCGTGTAGGGGGCGTCGGACGCGAGGGTCCGTCCTGCATCGCCCAGAAGCCGGGACATGACACCCGGATCGCCGACGTACCCCGAAGCTCCGCCGCACAGCCGGGTGAAGGACTGCTGCTCCAGATACTGCGGGTTTCGCACATCGCCCCGCGGACTGTCCCCGGCGAGCAGCAGGACCGGCGTGGCGTGGGCGCGGGCCACGGCCAGGGCCGTCGCGGTGTTGGTGACGCCGGGGCCCGAGGTGACCGTCGCCACGCCCAAGGTGCCGCTGAACCGGGAGTAGCCGTCCGCCATCCCGACGGTGCCGCTCTCGTGACGGCCGTGGACGAGGCGGATGCCGTGGCGTTCCGACAGGTCGCACATCAGCTCCTGGTTCGCCGCCCCCATGAGGGCGAACACCGTCGACACCTGGGAGGCGGCCAGGGAATCGGCGACAACCTCTCGTACAGAACGCACCACTGGTCTCCTTTCGGTGCGGGAGGAGGCGCAGACCTGCCGTTTGCGCCTCTCCCGTACCGGACGTCCTCTGAACGACGTGAGCCCTTCGAAGTTATGCAGAGGGGGGATCCGGCGGTGCGATCTCGGCGGGCTCCGAAACCTCACCCGCGGGTAGCGGCCGCTTCCGCCCGGGCGCGGAGGACGCGGCGCGCGACGGAGGTGACATGGAGCTCGTCGGGCCCGTCGAGGATGCGCGCGGCCCGACCGCCGCGGAACAACGCCGGCAGGGGGGTGTCCGGGCCCAGGCCGGCCGCTCCGAACACCTGGATCGCCGCGTCGGCCACCTGCTGGAGCATCCGCGCCGCGGCCACCTTCGCCAGACCCACCTCCGTACGGGCGTCCCGCCCGGCCGCGACCAGGGCCGCCGCCTCGTGGACCAGCGGCCGGGTGGTGCGCAGAGCGAGGAGCGCGTCGAACACGTGCTGCTGGACGAGCTGGTGGTCGGCCAGCGGGCCGCGCGTCCCACGGCGCGTGACGGCCCGTTCGCACATCAGGTCGAAGGCCCGCTGGGCCTGCCCGAGCCAGCGCAGGCAGCGCAGCGTCCTGCCGATCGCCAGCCGCTCACCCGCGATGGTCAGAGCGCCGCCCTCCGGGCCCACCAGATGGTCGTGCGGAACCACCACGCCGTCGAACTCGATCTCGTACTGTCCTGCCGCGCCGAACACGGGGAGCTCCCGCACCACCCGGAACCCAGGAGTGCCGGTCGGAACCAGGAGCAGTGACAGGCCGTCCCGGTCGCCCGGGGCGCCGCCGGTCCGGGCCAGCACGGTCACCAGGTCGGCCCGGGCGGCTCCGGAGACGAACCACTTGCGGCCGCTGACCCGCCAGCCGCCGTCCGGCGCGCGGGTGGCGGTGGTCGAGGTGAGCCGGGGTTCGGTGCCGGGGACGTCCGGTTCCGTCATGGCGTAGCAGGTCCGCATGGCGCCCGCGACGAGGGGACGCAGACAGGCGTCGCGGACCCGGTCGGTCGCGTGCCGGGACAGCATGCCGACGTCCAGCAGGGGAGCGGAGCCGAGGGCCGCCGGCCCGTGATCGCTGGCCCCCTCGGCCTCCGCGAGGTGTGCGTAGGCGGAGAACGACAGCCCACCGCCGCCCAGCTCCACCGGGAGCGGGAGCGCCCAGAGCCCCTCCGACCGTGCCCGCGCGTGCAGTTCGGCCAGTGCTTCGGCCGCCGCCGGACCACCGGCGTCGAGCACCGTCTCCGCCGGTACCACCACGGAGTCGACGAACCGGCCGACGTGCTCGGCCAACTCGGCCGGGACGCGATCGGATCGGGTGGGTTCGGCCGAGGCCGCGGGATCCCGCACGGCGATGCCTCCTCTGTCGTCCCGGGGAACTCCCGGGAACGCGTGTCCGACTCTCTCTGCGGAACTGGTCGGGCGCACCGGCGTCCTGGTTCCCGTCTTCGGTACGACTCGGGCGCCGGCCACCGCCGGGCGCCGGGAGAGGAGAGGCATGGCGTCACCAGCAGCCACGGCGGCCCTACGACCACTCGACGCGATGGACACCACCGTCTCGGGGCCCGTGGAGATCGCCGGCGTCGTCGCCGCGCACCTGGAACTGCTCGGGGCCCGCGCGGATCGGTCGCCGGACAGGGCCGGGGACGACGGGATCACGGTGAGCGGCCGGGGTTTCGACTCCGTGTCCGCCACCGTGGACTGGGGCGCGCCCGGGACCGGACTCGTCGACGAGGCCACCGTCCAGGCCGCCACCGGCGTGATGGCCGTGCACGGGCGCCGGACCGGCCTCCCCGCCGGCCTGGCCGCCGACTACACCGCCACCGCCACCGGAGTCCTCGCCGTCCAGGGGCTGCTCGCGAGCCTGGTCGGTCAGTCCCGCGGAGCGGAGATCGGCCCCGTCGCGGCGGGCGCCGACCGGGCCGGACTCCTCGCGGTCTCCCAGTACCTGGCGGCCGCCGGGGCCGACGAGGGCGAGGCCGCCGAACTCGCGCCCGGAGGGCCGCCCTTCACCTCCGCCGAAGGGGTCCTCTTCGAGCTGGAGACGCTCGACCCCGGCGCCTGGGCCGCCTTCTGGCGGAGCCTGGAGGCACCCGCGGACGCGGTCCGGGCGGGCTGGCGGCCGTTCCAGTTCCGCTACGCCACGGCCTGCGCCCCCTTCCCGCCGGTGCTGCACGAGGTCACGCGCGGGAATCCACTGGCGGAGATCCGCCGGGCCGCCGAACTGTCGGGAGCCGAGGTGTGCGTCCTGCGGACCCTGGCGGAGCGGCACGCGGAGACTGACGGCGCGCCTCCCTGGTCGTTCCTGCCGGTCGGAGGCGCATCGTTCCAGCGGCCCGCGCGCACGGCGAAGCCGGTCCCACCGGCGGCCGACGGCGGTCCGCTGACGGGCTTGACCGTGCTGGAGGCCGGCCGGCGCATCCAGGCGCCCCTGGCCGCCCACCTGCTGGGCCTCCTGGGCGCGGAGGTCATCAGGATCGAGCCGCCGGGCGGGGACCCGCTCCGCGGCATGCCGCCCACCTCGTCGGGCGTGTCGGCACGCTGGCTCGCCCTCAACCGCGGCAAGAAGGCCGTCGAGATCGACATCAAGGCGGCGGCCGACCGGCGCAGGCTGACCGAGATGGCCGCCGACGCGGACGTCTTCCTCCACAACTGGGCTCCGGGCAAAGCGGCCGGACTGGGCCTGGACGCGCAGCACCTGACCCGGGCCAACCCCGCCCTCGTCTACGCGTACACCGGCGGCTGGGCGGACCGGCTCGACGACGCCCCCATGGGCACCGACTTCATGGTCCAGGCCCGCACCGGCGTCGGCGAGGCGGTCCGGCCCGAGGGCGAACCGCCCGCACCCTCCCTGATGACGCTGCTCGACGTGCTCGGCGGACTGCACGGCGCCGAGGCCGTCCTGGCCGGGCTCCTGCTGCGCGAGCGCACCGGCCGCGGTGTGCGGGTGGACTCCTCGCTGCTGGGCGCGGCCGACACCCTCACCGCGCCCGCGCTGGCCCGGATCGGGCGGGGTGAGAATCCCCGCCGTCCCGCCGGGTTCCGTCGTCCGCTGGCCACGGCGGACGGCTGGATCGCGCCCGCGGACCGCGATGCCCGGGCCGCCGCGTCCCATGACCTGACCGCGCTGCCCACCGCGGAGGCGCTGGCGCTGCTGCACGGCCACGGCCTGGCCGCGACCACCGTCACCACGGACCTGTCCGCCCTCCACCACGACCCGCGCCTGCGCGGCGCGGTCCACCGCGACGCGCACGGCGCCCCCGCCGTCCCGGCCCCCTGGAGCTTCGCATGACCGTCGACCTGCACGACCTGCTGCCCGCCGGACTCCGCCGCTCCTGGGCGACCGACGGAACCTGCCCCGACCTCGACCTCTACAGCCTCTTCCGGGCCCGCCAGATCGCCGACCCGCACCACACCGCCGTCCTCGACGCCAAGGGCAGACTCTGCTACACGGCCCTCGACCGCAGAGTCCGATGTCTGGCCGCCGGTCTCAGAGACCTCGGCATACGCGAGGGCGATGTGGTCGGCGTACAGCTCCCCGACCACCGCAACGCCGTCATCGCCGACCTGGCCCTGGCCGCCCTCGGCGCCGTCGCCCTGCCCTTCCCCGTGGGCCGCGGCGTCCTGGAGGCCGAATGCCTGCTGCGCCGCGCCCAGGCCGTGGCCGTCATCGCCGCCGTCGAACACCGCGACTTCCGCCACGCCGCCGACCTCCACGCCCTCACCCGCTCCCTGCCCGACCTGCGCCATGTCGTCGCCGTCGGCCCCGGCGAGGCACCGGAAGGCACGGTGGCCTGGACCGGACTGATGCGCAGCGACCCCAAGGCGTTCACGCCGGCCCGCCCCGACCCGGACAGCGCCGCCCGCATCCTGGTCTCCTCCGGCTCCGAGGCCGAGCCCAAGATGATCGCCTACTCGCACAACGCCCTGGCCGGCGGACGCGGCAACTTCCTCGCGTCGCTCATGCCGGACCGCACGCCGCCCCGCTGCCTCTTCCTCGTGCCGCTGGCCTCGGCGTTCGGCTCCAACGGCACAGCGGTGACCCTCGCCCGCCACGGCGGCACGCTGGTCCTCCTCGACCACTTCACCCCGGACGCCGCCCTCGCCGCCCTGCGCGAGCACCGGCCCACCCACGTCCTGGGCGTGCCGACGATGGTCCGCATGATGCTCGAACGTCTCGACGCGGACGCCGAACCCCTCCCGGCTCCGATCGCCCTCATCCTCGGCGGGGCGCCGCTGGACGAGACGACCGCGGCCGCCGCGGCGACGGCGTTCGGCTGCGCCGTCGTCAACCTGTACGGCTCGGCCGACGGAGTCAACTGCCACACCGGTCTTGCCCACGCGGTCCCGCCCACGGACGGCTCGGGGGTCGTCGCGGGCCGGCCCGACCCCCGCGTCACCGAGATCCGGATCGCCGACCCGGACACCCACGACGCGCTCGCCGACGGCGCCGTCGGCGAGATCATCTCCCGGGGCCCGATGTCCCCGCTGTGCTACGTCGGCGCCCCCGACCTGGACACCCGCTACCGCACCCCCGACGGCTGGGTCCGCACCGGCGACCTCGGATTCCTCGACGCGGACGGTGTCCTGCACGTGGTCGGACGGCTGAAGGACATCGTCATCCGGGGCGGCGCCAACATCAGCCCGGCCGAGGTCGAACGCGAACTCGCCTCGCACCCGCGGGTCCGGGACGTGGTGTGCGTCGGGGTCCCCGACCCCGTGATGGGCGAGCGACTCGCGGCCTGCGTGGTCCCCCGGGGGGAGGACGCTCCCACCCTGGAGTCCCTCGGCGAGCACCTGTCCGCTCGGGGTATGGAACGCCGCAAGCACCCCGAACGGCTCCTGGTCGTCCGGGCCGTGCCGCTCACCGCGGCGGGCAAGCCCGACCGGGCCGCGCTCCGGGAGCGTCTCACCCCGGCCGGGACGGACCCCGTCGCCCAGCCGCACCAGCCGCCGCTCGCGCAAGCGGGCTGAACAGGAGGGCCGGTCACGCGCACCGCGTGACCGGCGCCGACCCGACTGCCGCCCCGCGCCGGCGGACAGCGGGGTGGGCGAAGCGCGCCCGCACCCTCAGCGGCGTTCCCCGGGCAGGGGGACGGCACTCGGGCGCGTTCCGACCGGGAACGCACCCGAGTGAGCCCGCCGCCCGGCCCGGGCTCCGCGGCCGACGGCGGCCCCGACGCCACAGGGTCAGGACCCGCCCATCCCCTTCTTGATCTCGGTCGCCGCGTCGCGGTAGACGGCCAGCAGGTCGAGGTCCTCGCCCGGGTAGTTGACGATCCGCACCTGCCTGGCGCCGGAGTCGGGCAGCACGGTGCCGGTCGACATGTGGGCGTTGTCCAGGACCAGGGCGGGCTTCTTGCCGGAGAGCTCGGCCAGCTGAGCGGGGGTTACGGCCTCCGGTCCGTAGGTGCCGGCCGGGGTGATGCCCGCCAGCTTCGCCGCCCAGCCGGTGAACACCTGGGTGACGGTGACGGGGCTCTTGCCGCCGGGCCAGGCCGCCTGGACGTCCTTGTTGAGCTTGCCGTACTCGCTGTCGAACCCGGTCTTCCACGTCGTCGCGGCCTCGGTGGTGCCGAACAGCGCGGCCAGCTTGTCGACCTCGGCCTTGACTTTGTCGGGGTCATTGTCGAGGTTGACCTCGACCAGCTTCGCCTTCGAGCCGGCCGCCTCCTTGATCTTCGCGGCGTACGGCTCGAAGGGTGCGTACAGCACGAAGTCGGCCTGGGCGACGGCGGCGAGGTCGGAGGGCTTCGGGTCGTAGTCGGGGGCGTGGTGCACCGACTGCGGGACGATGACCTTGACGTCGTCGGCGCCGGCCGCCTTGGCGAACGCGCCCTCCCAGGTCGTGGTGACCACGACCGCGGGCTTCTGCGTGCCGTCGGCGGGTGCCGAGGAGGCGTTCACCCCGGCCGCCGGCGACGCCGAGGGGGAGGACGTGTCGTCCTTGCCGCCGCCGCAGCCGGTGACGAGGGCCATGCCGAGCGCGCTCAGTGCGAGGAGGGACGGGATGCGGACGCCGGTGCGCGCCATGAGGTGGTTCTCCGTTCGGATAGGAGGTGCACGGCGAGGACGACCGCCCCCGCCGTCAGGACGAGGACGGGTCCGGGCGGCCAGTCCAGCCACAGGGCCAGCAGGAACCCGGTGAGGTTCACCGCGACCCCGATCCCGATCGCCCACAGGGTGATCGACTTCAGTGAGGCGCCCAGCCGCCGGGCGGCGAGGGCGGGCAGCAGGGTGAGCGCGTCGACGAGCAGAGCGCCGGTGAGCTTGATCGCTCCGGCGACCGCGACGGCCACCAGGACCAGCAGCGCGGCGGTCAACGCGCGGACCGGGACGCCCGAGCACTCGGCGAGCTCCCGGTCGTACAGAAGCAGGCCGACGTCCCGCCGTCGCCACCAGAACAGGACCGGTACGACGACGGCCAGCGCGCCGAGCACGACCAGGTCCGCCGTGCCGACGGAGAGGATCGACCCCCACAGCAGCGCGAACGCGCCGGAGGCGTTCACCCCGGACACCGCCAGGAGCAGCAGGGCCCCCGCGATGGCCAGGCTCATCAGCAGACCCATCGCACCGGACAGTCCGTCCGGCGTACGGGCCAGGGGCGCCACGCCCGCCCCGGCCAGGGCGCAGGCCACCAGCGTGCACAGCATCGGGTCGAGTCCCGTGATGAGGCCGACGGCGATCCCGAACAGCGCGACGTGCATCATCGCGAAGCGGACCGGCATGATGTCCAGACCGACGATGATCACGCCGATGACGGGCAGGCCGACGGCCGCGAGCAGCAGGGCCAGCCCGGCCCGCTGGACCGGGACGAGCTGGAGCAGCGCGCCGACGTCGGCGGTCGCGAGGGTGTTCACCGGACCTCCCGCAGTCGGCCCGCGGCCATTTCCAGGACCCGGTCGCACCGGTCGGCGAGCGCCCGGTCGTGGGTGACCACGACCAGGGTCACCGGCAGCGTCGCCAGGACGTCCGCGGCCTCGGCCTGCCCGTCGAAGTCGAGCGCGGCGGTCGGCTCGTCGGCCAGGAGCACCTGCGCTCCGGCGGCGACACAGCCGATCGCACGCGCCAGGTACATGCGTTGGAGCTGCCCGCCGGACAGGGTGTGCAGCGGCCGCTCGACCAGCCTGCCCACCCCGAGCCGGTCGGCCGCCTCCGCGGCCTTCGCGGGAGCCCCGCCGCTGGCGAGCAGTTCGGCTCCGAGCAGGGGGAAGCGGCCGACGGCGGGCTTCTGCGGGATCCAGGCGCAGGAGCGCCGCCGCCACGCCCACTCGGCCGCCGTGCCCGTGCCGCGGCCACCGACCAGGATCGATCCGCCCGCCTGCCGGTGCAGACCCAGGACGGCGCGCAGCAGCGTCGTCTTGCCCGAGCCGTTCGTCCCGGTCAGTGCCACCGTGTCCCCGGCGGCGATGTCGAGGTCCACCCCCGAGACCGCCTCCACCCGGCCGTGCCTGCACGTGACCCCGTGCATCCGCACGTCCAACCCGCCCATCCCACACCCTTCTCGACGGCGCGCGTGAGGAGCCGGCCCGCCCCTCCTCACCGAGTAGTCGGATGGAGTGCGGCGCTGGTTCCAGGACGCGGCGGTCTCCCGGCGTCCAGCCGCTCGGGAGTCCTCCGCCGAGGCGCCGGCGGTGGTCCGGCGGGCGCGCGGGCGCGTCGGAAGACCGGGGCGGGGGGCGGCTGCGCGTGCAGGAGTCGGCACCGGAGCCTCCTGGTTTCCGAGGGCCGCGGGGACGGCCCCCACGGGGGACGGGCCTCGCGAGGCAGGCATCCCGAGGGGATCACCGTGCCAGGACGACGCCGCCGGGCCGGAGGGGAATGCGCCTTCCCCGAGCGTGGACCGTTCCCGGCCTGCCGGCCGCGTGTTCCGCCACATCCCGCTGAACGGATGCACGGATGCACGGATGCCGGGATGCACGGACGGGACGCGGCCAGCAGGTCCCTCGTCGTGGACACCCGGTCCGGGCCGGGATGACCGGCGGGTTCGTCCTCTGCGGTCTGCCGGCCCCTGGCCCGCGGTCTTCCACGGCGCGGATCCGATCCCGGTCTGCGAGCGCCGGGCACGAGCTGTCAGGATGCGTGCCATGACAGTCGGGGGGAGCTTGCGCGTGGTGCGCGCCGCGATGTTCGCGGTGGTGTGCGTGGTGCTCGCGTCCGTCGGACATGTGCTCATGTCCGGTGAGTCCCTGCCGTGGCACGTTCTCGTCCTCGCCTTCGTGGCCGTGGGCGGCGCCGGCTGGGCGGCCGCGGGCAGGGAACGCGGCCACGTGGCGGTGGTGGCGCTCACCCTCGCGGTCCAGGCGGCCCTGCACGGGGCCTTCACCCTGGCCCAGGCGTCGTCCCCCTCCCCGGCGGGGCCACCTGGCGCGGAGTCCGACCCGGCCCGACGCTGGGTCGACCACCTCCTGTGCGGGCCGCACGGCGACCTGGCCGCCGCGGCTCGCGCCTACGACGTGGCCGAGAGCGCCGGTCTGACCCGGGACCTCACGTTGCCGCCGCTGAGCGACGGTTCGTCCGCGATACTCGCTCTCCGGCACGCGGGACACGGCGGGGGCCACGGAGGCGGCGGCCACGACATGGCCGCGATGACCGGTACCGCCTCATGGGGCATGCTCGCCGCGCACGTCGCCGCGGCCCTGCTGTGCGGGCTCTGGCTCGCCCACGGCGAGCGGGCCCTCTTCCGCGTCCTGCGCGCGGCCACGGACCGTGTCCTCATCCCCTTCGCGCTCCGGCCGGCGCCGCCCGCTCCGACGTGGGAACCGCCGAGGACGCCTTCCCTCGACCAGCCCGTCCGGCCGACCCGGCTGCGGCTGCTCTTCCACACGCTCATCACCCGGGGCCCTCCGGTGGGAGCCGCTGTCGCGTGACAGCGGACGAGACCCGGACCGCGGCCGTTCGCCGTCCGGGAGCACCCCCGTGCCCTCGCACGGGGTCCCACCCTCACGGGCAGCCGGCGGACGCGTGCCGTCGTGCCCGGAACACGGAAGGACCCGACCCCCCGATGAGCCCTGCCCTGTCCGAAGACGTCACGGACGACGACCTCACCACCTGGGCCCTCGCCGCCTCCCGGGGCGACGCCGACGCCGTCGACCGCTTCATCCGCGAGGTCCACAGCGATGTGCGGCGGTACGTCGGCCGGCTCGCCGACGACGCCCAGACGGCCGAGGACCTGACCCAGGAGACGTTTCTGCGCGCCCTCACCAGCCTCCACCGCTACGAAGGGCGGGCCCCGGCACGGCTGTGGCTGCTCTCCATCGCACGGCGCGCGGTGATCGACAGCATCCGCTCCAAGACGTCCCGCCCACGGGTCTTCGACCTCGCCGACTGGCAGGACGTCGCCGAGCGGACGCAGCCGACGGACCTGCCCGGTTTCGACGAGGGCGTGCTGCTGCGGACCCTCATCGGCGCGTTGCCCGACGACCGGCGGGAGGCGTTCGTCCTCACCCAACTGCTCGACCTCTCCTACGAGGAGGCCGCACGGGCCGCCCGCTGCCCCGTGGGCACGGTCCGGTCACGGGTCTTCCGCGCGCGGGCGGCGCTGGCCCGGTCGGTGCGGCACCCCGAAGGGATGCCGACCGCCGCCTGAGGCCGACCGGCCCTCGAGTGCTCCGCTACCGGTCGTTTCCGTCCGCCGTCCTCGGCGGACGGAAACGACCGGTGAGCCGGGGGCCGGACGTGAACGACCGCGAACGGGCGGTCCTCAGGCCGCCGCCACCGCGTCCAGCCTGCCCTCCTTCGCCTCCTCGACGAGCGAGGCGAACTGGTCCGCGCTCATCTCCACCTTCTGTCCGAAGTCGTCGGTGATCACCACCCGGCGCTCCGGGGGTGCGCTCTCGTCCACGAAGAGCTGCGGGCAGCCGCAGTCGCACTTCCCGCAGAACGTCGCCAGGGGCTCCAGAGAACCGATGTCAGCCATCGCCACACGCCTTCCTCGATCGCGTCCGTACCAAGGCCGCACGATGCCGCCCTGTCCTCACGGACGGAGGAGTCATGCCCGGCCGACGCCCACCCACGCCCGTCCGGAGAGCCGCACGGGAGCACGAGGACCGACCCTGTGCTCCCGATGCCCCCCCCGACTCCGGCCATCCATCGGAAACCGGACACCGCTTCGGTACGACTCTTCCGGCGGGGCGGCCGCCCCGCCCGGCGGTCCGGCGGCGGGCGTAGGGGCACATGGAGCACATCCCCAGGGTCCACGTCCGCACCGCGCGGCCCCGGACGCCGACCCCTCGATGTGTGATGCGCGTCACGTGAAGGCCGTGGAACTACCCCTCCCCGGTATTCGACCCCTCCCATACCGCGTCCCGTCGGCGGGACGGGGAAGGACGTGACCGGAGGCCGTAGCCGTGGAACAGACGCCAGTCCGTACGAGGGCGTTCGCCCGCTTCCTGCCGCCGCCCGCGGTGTGCGGCTTCCTGCTCCTGCTCGGGGTCGTGTTCACCGGCGCCTACGCGGCGGGAACCGCCGTCGGGCCCGTCGCACCCGGCATCGTGGGCCCCGCCTCGCCCGGCTCCGGGCAGGGCGGCGCCACTCCCGGACACCACTCGGGCGGCCACTGATGACCGCGGGGACCGAGACCGGCGTCGTCACGGACGTCATCGTGGGCGGCATGACCTGCGGCGCCTGTGTGCGTCGCGTCGAGCGCAAGCTCGGCCGACTGGAGGGGGTGGCCGCCGAGGTGAACCTGGCCACCGGCCGGGCCCGGGTGACACACCCTCGCGAGGTCACCCGGGACGCCCTCGTGGCGGCGGTGGAGGCGGCCGGATACACGGCCGAGGCAGCGCGCCCCGAGCCCGCGCCGGAGCACGGCCCGGGGCGGGACGAGGACGCCGACACCGACACCGACTCGGAGCGTCAACGGCTCGTCGCCACCGCCCTGCTGTCCCTGCCCGTGCTGATCCTCTCCATGATCCCGGCCGCCCAGTTCACGAACTGGCAGTGGCTGTGCCTCATGCTGGCCGCGCCGGTGGCGGTGTGGAGCGCCTGGCCGTTCCACCGGCAGGCACTGCGGGGGCTGCGGCACTCGACGGCGACGATGGACACCCTGGTCTCCCTCGGCGTCCTCGCCTCCTTCTCCTGGTCTCTCTACGCCCTCTTCCTGGGCGGCGCCGGCGAACCGGGCATGCGCATGGACTTCACGCTGCTTCCCTCGGCGGGCGACGGCACGGCCCACGTGTATCTGGAGGCGGCGGTCGGCGTACCGCTGTTCGTCCTCCTCGGACGCTTCCTGGAAGCCCGCGCTCGGCTCGGTACGGGTGAGGCGCTGCGCGCCCTCGCCGACCTGGCCGTCAAGGAGGTCACCGTCCGCCGGGGAGAAGCCGAAGTGTCCGTCCCGGTCGAGGAACTGCGCACGGGCGACCTCTTCGTCGTACGGCCCGGTGAACGCGTCGCGACGGACGGACAGGTCGCCGAGGGCGGCTCGGCCGTCGACCTGTCGCTGGTCACCGGGGAGTCGGAACCGGTCGAGGTCGCCCCGGGCCAGGACGTCACCGGCGGCTCGGTGAACGTCGGCGGACTCCTCGTCGTCCGGGCGACCGCCGTCGGCGAGGACACCCGACTGGCGCGCATCACCCGCATGGTCACCGACGCCCAAGCCGGCAAGGCCCGCGCCCAGCGGCTCGCCGACTCGGTGGCCGGCGTCTTCGTCCCCATCGTCCTCGCACTCTCCGCGACCGTCCTCGGCTTCTGGCTCGGCGCCGGAGGCGACCCGCAGGCCGCCGTGACCGCGTCCGTCGCCGTCCTGGTCGTCGCCTGCCCCTGCGCCCTGGGCCTCGCCACACCCACGGCCCTCATGGCGGCCACCGGCCGCGGAGCACGCCTCGGCATCCTGGTCAGCGGCCCCCAAGCCCTCGAAGGGCTCCAGCACATCGACACCGTCGTCCTCGACAAGACCGGCACCCTCACCAGCGGACACATGAGCGTCGGCCGGGTGACCGCCGCAGCCGGCGGCCTCGGCGAGGCCACCGCCGTGAAGCTCGCCGGCGCCGTCGAGGCCGGCTCCGAGCACCCGCTCGGCCGGGCGATCGCCGCCCACGCGCGCCGGTCCCCGGGCGGCGGTTCGATCCCCCGCGTCCACGACTTCCGTGCCGTCGCCGGAAAGGGCGTCAGCGGCCGGGTGGGGAAACACACGGTCGAGGTCGTCACCGCCGAAGCCGGGGAACTGCCCGCGGAACTGAGCACGGCGCTGCAACGCGCCGAGGACGCTGCCCGCACCGCCGTCGTGGTCCGGGTGGACGGGAAGGCGCAGGCGCTGCTGGAGGTCGGCGACCAGGTCCGTCCCGGCAGCTACCGCGCGGTCGACCGGCTCCGCAGGCTCGGCGTCCGCCCGGTGCTCGCCACCGGCGACCGCGCGGCCGTGGCCCGCGCCGTCGCCGAGGACCTGGGCATCGCCGAGGTCCACAGCCGCTGCACCCCCGAGGAGAAGGCCGAGCTGGTGGCCCGCCTGCGCGCGGAGGGCCGCCGCGTCGCCGTCGTCGGCGACGGGATCAACGACGCCGCCGCCCTCGCCGGGGCCGACCTCGGCATCGCCATGGGCGGCGGTACGGACGCCGCCATCGGCGCATCCGACGTCACCCTCGTCCGCGCGGACATCGAAGCCCTCGCCGACGCCGTACGCCTGGCCCGCCGCACCCTCGGCACGATCCGCGCCAACCTCGCCTGGGCCTTCGGCTACAACCTCGTCACCATGCCCCTCGCCATGGTCGGCCTGCTCAACCCCATGCTCGCCGCACTCGCCATGTCCGCCAGCTCCGTCCTGGTCGTCGCCAACAGCCTGCGTCTGCGCACCTGGCAGCCCGCTGCCGCGGCCGGAACCGCCCGCCGCACCCGGAACCGCCCGGCGGGCGCCGGCCGACCCGTGGCCGGTGCGCGATGAGCACGGCCCCGCCCACGGCGTGGCGCTACGACCGCACCCGCCTCACCGACGGTCTCCGCACGGGCGCCGTCGCCCTCCTCGTGGGTGTCCTGGGGATCCTCGGCCTCTCCTCCTGGGCCCTCGCGGGTCAAGCGGGCAGCCCGGCCCGGATCGAGGTCCGCGAGGGCCGGGTCCTGCTGCCCGCCGTCCCCGGACGCCCCACCAACGCCTACTTCCCGGTCGTCAACACCGGCGGCGCCCCCGACCGGCTCGTCTCGGCGACGGTACGAGGTGCGTCCCCGGGCCCTGCCGAGATCACCCGGCACCGCATGAACGAGGCCAACGGGGCCTACCGGGAACCGAACGGTCCCCTCACCGTCCCCGCCCGGACGGAGCTCGCCATGTCCCGCTCCGGTACGGCCCTCACGGTGCGGGCGTCGCCGCAGTGGCGGCCCGGCGACCGCATCACCTTCGACCTCACCTTCGAGCGCACGGGACCGATCACGGCCGACGCCGTCGTCACCCCCCTCAGGGCCGTCCCGTCACAGTGACGGGGTCCTTCCCGCGTACGTCGCCGCCGCACTCGCCCTCCAGTCCGGGCGGTGAGCGTAGCAACCGTTCAACGCCGTTGCCGTGAGGGCGCTTTGACCGCTTCGGTGACAAAGCATGGACGGCCCCGGATGAAGTCCCTGCATTGACCGGGACGGCGGGGGCGGCGGGACGCGCTCCCCGCCCCCCCGTATCCGAGGTGACGGCGCGCCCCGGCAGCGGTGGATCTCCCACTGGTCCGATCGAGCCCCTCCCTGCCTGGACGTCTCCGGCGGCGCCTGGAACGACGGCGCCCCGGTCCACCTGTGGACCTGTCACACCAGCGCCAACCAGAAGTGGGTCCTGCCCTGACGCCCCGGCGCCGGTGACCCGAGAAGGCTCCGGCTCCTCCGCTCTCACGGAGGAGCCGGAGCCCGCCGCCGCGTCCCGCGGCGACCCTTCCGGCCGGCGGCTCAGCGGCGGCGGCTCGTCCGCACGGAGTTGGCGACCCCGGCGACGTGCAGCGCCAGCAGCATCAGCCCCAGCAGCATCAGGTTGGTGGACGAGAACACGTCGTTGGTGCCGATGTCGGCGGCGTTGATCAGAAAGGCGATGAAGAACAGCACGGCGGCGGCTATGCCCAGCATGGGTCGGCTCCTCTGTACGGAAGTACGGATCTGCGGATCTGCGGAAAGGGAAGGGACGGTGTCGGCACCGCCGTCCGTCTGCCCCCGGTAAGCCGTTCAAGTCATGTGCGCGTCAATCGGCTGCGTACCGCCGCCCCGGCGGGTACACGCACCGTATGGACGGACTGGACGTATCGGGCGGACTTCCGTGGTGGGTCCCCGTCACCGCGTCGGCGGCCGTCGTCATGGCGGCCGCCGCCCTCTGGCTGCTGCTGCGGCTGTTCCGGGCGCGCAGGCTGCTGACGGACGCCGGAGTGCCGCTGCACGGCAAGGCGCTGTTCTGGGCGTCCGTCCTCTACACCGTCTCCCCGCTGGACCTGCTGCCCGATCCCTTCTACCTCGACGACGTCGGCCTCCTGCTGCTCGCCCTGCGCACCCTGCACTCCGCCGCCGCACGGCACGGCGTACGAAGTGACGGGGCGGGCGCTGTCACGGACTCGTCGGCGGACCGGCTCCGTCCCCCCGAAGGCGGAAAGTCGGCGAATCGGCTGTGACGGACCCGCGCAGTCGGCACGATGGGTGGCATGGAGCCAGGGAACCAGAAGCCCGGTGCGCCGCGGCCGTTGGTGGTGCGGGTGCCGGTGGAGCCGGTGGAGGCCGCTGTGGAGGCCGACGCGGTCGACGCCATCGCGTCCGCCGGGGACGTCGGGGTGCGCGGGCCGCTGTTCGGGGTGGCCGCGCAGAACGCCGCGGACGGCGCGCGCTGGCGGGTGGTCGTCCCGCTGACGGCCGCCTGCCCGCAGCAGGCCCGCGACAGCCTGAACTCGAAGCTGTGGTTCCGGGCCAAGGACGACGCCCGGGACAAGGCGGAGCGGCGCGCCCTGCTGGCCGCGGTCACCAGGCTTGAGAACGAGCCGGTGGACGAACTGACCGTCGAGGACACCCGCTACCGGATCGTGCGCGTCGAGGAGTACGTCGGACTGGGCCGGGAGGGCATCGAGCAGCCCCGCCCCACCGACCCCGAAC
>NZ_PVLV01000086.1 GCF_002982015.1 Streptomyces solincola | reverse complement strand
CCCCAGCACCGCCCGCCCCGCCGCGACGATCCCCCGGCCGGTCGCCGCCGCGCGCCCCGCTGGAGGCGGCCGGGCCGCATCCCCCTCCCGACCCGTGCCGCCCACGGCCGCCCCTGCACGATCCGGCCGGTCGCTTGGTGCATCCCGGCGGCACCTCGCTACGGAGCAGCCGGTATGGATGCCGCAGGCCCCCGCGTCGGCGGGGAGGACCGACCGATCCGGACCCGCGGGGCCGCAGGAACCGGCTCACCCCCGCGTCGGCGGGGAGGACGCTACCCCGGACCCGTACGCAGACCCCTGGCCGGCACACCCCCGCGTCGGCGGGGAGGACCCGCGGCGGGCCCGCGCCCGGACCGCCGTCGCCGGCACACCCCCGCGTCGGCGGGGAGAACCGCACCGGCTGGTACGTGCAGGACTGGCAGAACGGCACACCCCCGCGTCGGCGGGGAGGACCCGATGGCCCTGGCCGGCAAGGCGTTCTACCGCGGCGCACCCTCGCGTCGGCGGGGAGGGCTCGAACCGGGGCCACAGCGCAATCCGTTGGGACGGCACACCCCCGCGTCGGCAGGGAGGACGTGTAGGCGGTACCCGCGACGGACGCGGCCGCCGGCACACCCCCGCGTCGGCGGGGAGGACCTGCCGTCCCGCACCACGTTCCCGGCGTGGCTCGGCTCACCCCCGCGTCGGCGGGGAGGACAGAGGGCGCCCGGGGGCCCGGTGCGGATGTACGGCTCATTCCCGCGTCGGCGGGGAGGACCGGACCCGGACGCGGCGGAGCATCTCGCGGCGCGGCACACCCCTGCGTCAGCGGGGAGGGCATGGGCAAGCCGGGTCGTGCACGCGAAGGAGACGCCTCACCCCCGCGTCGGTGGGGAGGACTCGCCCCGCATCGCTGGATCGCGTGGTCGGTCCTTTTCATCGTCTTGAGCATCAGCCCGCCCCTCCGCTATGCGGATGCGTCACAGTGCGGCACCCGCCCTCGGTCACCGCCGGGCGGTCACCAGCAGGGTCCCGATGTGCCCGGCCGTCGGGGCCTCAAGGACGCGTGCCTGCACGTCGTGGAATCCGGCCCGCTCGAGAAGGCCCTTCCAGCGTTGCGGCGTATAGCTGTACCGGTAGGTGAACATGGCCTTGCCCGCGAAGCCGCCCTTGTACATGCCTTGCGGCCCGTACGCGCCCGGGATGGCCGGCGGGTGGGAGAACGCGAACGTGCCCCCCGGCCGGAGCCTGCGGGCGACGAGGGGGAGCAGCTTGGCAGGGTCCACGAACCAGGCGGCCCCGAAGATGGAGTACGCGGCGTCGTAGGTCTCCTCGTCCGTGGCCAGGACGTCCAGCACTTCCCCACAGACGAAGTCGGCGCCGGTCCCGGACCACTGCTCCGTCACCTTCTTCACCATCACCGGGGACAGGTCGATGCCCGTCGCCTTGACGCCCCGGCCGGCGAGGTAGGCGAGCGCGCGCCCCGTGCCGCATCCCAGCTCCAGCACCGAGTCCGGGTTACCGAGCAGTTCCGGGCCGGGGCCGTGGCCGGCGTACTGCGTCCAGCAGAACGTCGGCTCCATGTCGGCCTTGAAGGCGCTCTCGGCGTAGGTGTCCCACAGCTCGGTCTCCGCTGCGATGTCGTGGTGTGCGGGCACGGCAACTCCCTTTCGTGCGGTCGTGACGGGGATGGGCCCTCGCCTCGGACGAGCAGGGCGAGGGCCCAGACTAAGGGCTGCCGCGGGCGGCCCCAGGCGGATCAGTGGCTGTCCGGCACCTTGTTGTCGCACGGCGAGCAGTCCGCGCCGTCGGAGGCCCACAGCTCCTCGTCCACGACCCAGCCGTCCGCCCGGAGGAAGTCCGCCGTACGGATGCACAGGCCGTCCCGGCGGCGCTCGATGAACGGGGCGTGGTGCCGGTAGGCGCCGTTGTTGTAGAGGTCGCACAGCGCGAAGTACACCGGCGTGTCCAGGATGAGCTGGTGGACCCCGATGTCCACGATCTTGCCCACGCCCAGGTGCACGTCCTTGTGCTCCATCGTGGCGAGGGTGTAGGCCACGGCCTGGCCGAGGATGCGCTCAGCCATGCTGCGCACCATCGTGTTGTCGCGGAGCAGGAGAGCGATCTCCCGCTCCCAGATCGTTCCGCCGTCGGCCACGTTCACCTGCAGGTGCCGCACGTGCGGGGTGGCGGCGTTGAGGGCCGCCTGCGGGTCGCGCGTCCGGATCGCGGCGAGCGGCTGAGCTGCGATGGTCATGCTGTCCTCCGTGGTGTTCAGGTGGTGCATGGACCCGCCCCGGGCCTGTCCAGGGGCGGGAGTCTCGCTCAAGCCGCTTGGTCGGCCCGAGCGTGGTGGTCGCAGATGCGCTGCTCCAGCCGGTCGACACACGGGGCGCAGGCGTGCAGCGGTGCAGCGCCGAAGGTGGCGGAGTGCACCGGCCCGAGCCACGCGATCGGAATGTCCGGCGCGTCGCAGAGCCAGCACCTGCCCGTCCGCCAGGTCTCGTCAGACACCGTCGCCGCCCCGCTCCCGGTCGGCCGGACCGCGCCAGATCAGGAACCCGTGGTCGTTCCGTGCCGGGTCGATGTCTCGCCGGGCCTCCTTGATGCGGTAGTTGGCGGCGGTCAGGGCGCCACGCACCCGGTCCAGGCCGGCCATCCAGTGCTCCATCGCTCCGCGCGGCACCGTGCCGTCAGAACACCGCGCGTACTGGGTATCGGGCTCCCACACCACCCGGGTGCACATCTCGGCGTACGGCGGCCAGATGACCGGCGTGGCCCTCACCGTGCGGGTGCGGCCGAACCCGGGGCCGCCCACTCCGCGCAGCGCCGCTTCGACCGCCTGGAGCGGATCCCGCTCCGGCCACACCCACGTCGGCTGCGCGAAGTTCGGGCGGGCAGGCTCCAGCCCGTCCCAGGCGAACAGCGGCGGCCACGTGTCGTCCACGCCGCGCAGCGACCGCCAGACCAGGAGCTGCTCCGAGCTGTGCAGCGCCGGTGACCTGGGTGGCCCTGCCGCCCATGACTGGTAGCCGGCGGTCGCCAGTGCCTCCCGGACGGCGTAGACCCGCCGCCGCCAGTGCTCCGGCGCCCCGGTCGGCAGCTCGCCAGCCGCCGACCGGCAGAACTGCCGGGCCGGGTACCACGTGACGACCACGCACAGGTAGGCGTCCGGCGGCCAGCCCTCCTCCGGCGCGTAAGTGGCCTGGCACCAGCCGGCGTTCGGTGGGAGCGTCCGATACAGAACGCCGTGGCGCTCCGTCTCCACCGCGGCCAGCTTCAGCTTCGCCAAGTCCGCGTTGACCGCAGCCACCATGGCGTGCCGCGCGGTTCGCTGCGTCTCACCCACGGGCCAGCTCCAGCAGCCTGCCGGTGTGGACGAGCTGCGTCACCGCGCTCGTGCTGCACAGCCGTCCCGGTGCCGTCATCGGCACCGCCCAGTAGCACCGAGCGCCGTGCTCGTGGCGTGCGTCCGGCTGGGGCACGCCGATGAACCCGCCCTTCCCGCGGCACACGGCCGCCTCCACCACCCAGTCTCTCGCCGCCTCGGGCGGTACCAGCGCGTAGTACCAGCCCACCCGCCGGTCGCAGATCACCGGGCCGCTGAGCAGGGCGCGGGTCAGGTACTGGTCCACCGCCTGGTCGGCGTCTCCGCTGTCCGGCACGCCGGCGGCGGCCCGCACCAGGCCGGCCGCGATGCGGACAGCAGCGAACTCGGTCCCGCAGGGCAGCGCGGTGATGCCGTACTGTGCCCACTCCCGCTGGGAGAGGCGCGGGTCGGTGGACGCGCGCAGCAGCCAGCCGGCGACGCCCGCGTACTCCCAGGTGCAGCCGCGGCTCTGCAGGGTGGTCCTCACCGCAGGGGTGTTGGGGGACGGCACGTGCGTGGTCCTTCCGAGTGGGGTGGCGTGAGCGTCGGCGCGCTGCGCAGCGGCTCGCCTGTTCGTCACGTTCATGCGTCCGTCTGCGGTCGTTCCGCGGAGGCGTCGGCCAGCAGCGACGCGATGACGTCACCGCTGACGAGGCGGCGAGGTGCCTTGGTCCCGGCTGGCCATGGAGGGGTGTCCCAGCTCCGGCCGAGGATCGGCGGGACGGCGACCCACCCAGCGGGGCCAGACCGCACGCTCGCGGGAAGGCCGGCGCGCAGCGCCGCCCGGCCGGTGCCCGGTTGCACCAGGAGCACGGCGTGCCCGCCGTCGATCAGGCAGGGCGGCGGCGTCGCACGGTCCAAGAACACCATGACGGCCATGCCGACCGCCCTGAAGATGCAGACGGCGTCGAACGCGGTCGTCCACGCGACGAGCCCGGCGCCCGGCGACGTCTCCAGCTCCCGGACCGTCTCCTCCGTGCCGCCCAGGCTCGGCGGGCCCGGCACGGGGTGAGCTCCCAGGGTGAGGCAGTCAGCGTCCTGGCAGGTGCATCCGCGGCGCGGGCGGGCCTGGTAGCCGACCGCCAGCGGCCAGCCCACGACGTCCGCGTAAACGCGCACCGCCTGACTGGCGAACATGGAATCGATCGGCCACATCGCCGCTCCCATAGTGATCACGTCATGACGAACAGTGACGAGACGAGAGTGGCGGGCCTCACACAGGGCAACCCCTAGAAAATCTAGGGGCCCTTAACTGGCATATTCACAAGGGTCGTTGCCGACCCACCAGCGGGGTGCGCTCAGTGCACCAGCTGCATATTCCGGATCAGCCCGGACAGCGCCGACGCCTGCGACGGCACCCCCACCCGCGCCAGATCCGCGACGAGCGCGCGCCCCATCGGGTGCGCATACACGTAGTACGGGGCATCAGCCGCCGCCTCGCGCAGCTTGACCACCGCCTGGGCGCTGCGGCCCATCCGGTGCAGCGCCCGCGCCTTGTCGATCCGGAAGTGGGTGCGGCGCTCCCGGCTCGGCACGCCTTCGATGTCCACGTTCGGCACACGCTTCAGCCCGGCATCCGGCTGGTCGATCTCCACCCCGGCCTCCGCCGCGTGCACGGCGACATTGCCCCGACCGAACACGGTGTGCAGCTCCAGGTCGTACCACTGCGAGCCCAGGCGGTCGGCGTCTGCGAGCGCCGCACCCACCCGACCCCACACATCCTCCTTGGAGCCCGCGCCCCGCGCGAACGCAATGGAGCAGCGCAGGTGCAGCGCCCCGCGCATCGCCACCAGCCTCGGGTCGTGCTGCCGGCCGGCCGCGTAGGGCTCCAGCTCGGCGAGAGCGGCGTCCGCCACAGCGACGGTCTCCCGCAGCGACGCGTGATGCAGCAGGGCACCGCACCGGTCCCAGGCCACGGCCGCCTTCAGCAGCGGGTCGTCGAGCCGAGCGGCGGCGCCGGCCGCCACCTCGGCCGCCGACCACGCCAGATCCGCGTAGCCGAGCTGGTTCAAGCACATCCGGGCGGTCCGGGCAGCGTCGACCAGCAGGCGCAGCGCCTCCGCCTCCTGGCTGCCGGAGGAGACCAAGACGGCCGTGTTCAGGTCCTCCACCAGCGCAGGCAGCAGCGTGGCGACCTTGGGCAGGTTCGCCGCCTGCCGGGCCACGTTCGCCGCCCGCAACCCCTCGCGCAGGCCCGCCAAGTCCACTAGCCCTGTGGCTGACGGCGCGAGCCCGGGGTGCCCGGACAGCACCAGCCCCGCCCGGCGCAGCCCGTTGCGCAGCGCCGGGATGTACGCGTGAGCCATCTGCCCGCCGTTGCTTTGGAGCCGGTAGGGCTGACCCAGGAGCCACACCACGTCCACGTCGCACAGGTCCGCGACGGCGGTGATCACGCTGTAGCGATCCAGCGGCTGCCGCTCGCTCTCCACGTTCGCCAACCACGACTCGGTGCGCCCGAGTTGCTCGGCGAGCTCCCGCTGCGTCATCCCGGCCGCATTCCGCGCGATTCGCACCCGCGCGCCGATGGACTCACTCGTGCTCATGGGCAAACCGGTCTCCGGATAGTCCGTGCTGACCTCGACACTCAGGACGGTACCCGCCCCCAACGCCCCCGCACAGCTTCGAAGCTGACGGGACGCAGGCGTGCCAGGCCCACACCACCCGGGGCGCGCACCTGGCACCTCGGCGCTTCACCCGATAACGCGTCAATGGCTGGAAGTACCCGGAACCGGGTAGGCGCGCCCCGCCACCGGGGCCGTGAGCACGGCCGCCCGGCTCACCCCCGTTAGCCCACCGATGGTCCTCGTCGCACTCCGGGCTGCACATTCAGGCTAGGCACCGGCGCCTGGTTCACGCTGTTCCGGAGCGACCGGCCGCCACCCGGCTACAGCTCGTGCTCCATGCGCGGAGCACCCCGCGTCGGCGGGGAGGAAACCGGCGGCCGTACTCCGGGCTGGGCTGGACCCGCGGCACACCCCCGCATCGGCGGGGAGGACTGGACACCGCGCCGCGCATGGACCACTGGTTCGGCCGCCAGCGCGGCCAGCACGGCCTGCGGCTCACCCCCGCGTCGGCGGGGAGGACGCCCAGCTCCAGGCGGTGCGGAACCATGGGGTCGGCTCACCCCCGCGTCGGCGGGGAGGACGGCCTGCAGGCTGACGTCGTCGGCGGTGAGGGCGGCTCACCCCCGCGTCGGCGGGGAGGACTTTCCGAAGCTTCGGAAATCCTCAGAACGGGTCGGCTCACCCTCGCGTCGGCGGGGAAGACCGGCCCGCACACGGCGGCGGAGCCCCCGCCCCCGGCACCCCCCGCGTCCGGCGGGGAGGACCAGCACGAGAACAAGCACCTGGCCGCGCTGGGCGGCACACCCCCGCGTCGGCGGGGAGAACCTGCTCGTCGCCTACAAGTACTTCGCCTACACCGGCTCACCCCCGCGTCGGCGGGGAGGACATGGCGGGCGCCGCCGGGCCCGCGCTGCGCAACGGCACACCCCCGCGTCGGCGGGGAGGGCGCACCCTCCACGCCGGCGGCCGCGCCGAGGATCGGCACACCCCCGCGTCGGCGGGGAGGACGCCCGGGACCAAACCGCCCGTGCCGCACGACCCGGCACACCCCCGCGTCGGCAGGGAGGACGGGACGCCGGCCGACGCTTCGTCGGCAGCGACCGGCACACCCCCGCGTCGGCGGGGAGGACGTCCTCACGATCGAGGACGGTGACGGCATGCGCGGCACACCCCCGCGCCGGCGGGGAGGACCCAGGAGCGACAGTGACCGTGCAGCAGACGGGCGGCACACCCCCGCGTCGGCGGGGAGACGCCAGCGAGGTACAGCGGCTCACCGACGCCCGCGGCACATCCCCGCGTCGGCGGGGAGGACGCGTCAACGACGGTCCCGCACTCGCGTCTACGCGGCTCACCCCCGCGTCGGCGGGAAGGACCCGCATCGACACGTGGGTGCCGTGCGCCTCGTGCGGCTCACCCCCGCGTCGGCGGGGAGGACTGGGCGCGCGAGGTGATGAGGGAGTCCTGGGCCGGCTCACCCCCGCGTCGGCGGGGAGGACGTGCCCGAGACACGGATGACGACCTCGAACTCCGGCTCACCCCCGCGTCGGCGGGGAGGACGGGTCCTACCTCGCAACCTGGCTCCTGGGGGACGGCACACCCCCGCGTCGGCGGGGAGGACACGGTGAGCGGCGGCAACCTCACCGTCACCGACGGCTCACCCGCGTCGGCGGGGAGGACAAAGCCCCCGCCTGCCGAGAGGCCGGCGGGGGCGGCTCACCCCCGCGTCGGCGGGGAGGACCTGCACCGGCCGGGGCACTCCGGGTTGGTGCACGGCTCACCCCCGCGTCGGCGGGGAGGACCCCTCGGGCCCGGTCTCGTACTGCTCCATCTCCGGCTCACCCCCGCGTCGGCGGGGAGGACGGGGATGGGCTGGCCGTGGAGGTGGGCGCGGGCGGCTCACCCCCGCGTCGGCGGGGAGGACGACACAGTGCGGGACGACCCGCTGACGCGGGGCGGCTCACCCCCGCGTCGGCGGGGAGGACCGCAGGGTCCGGGGGGGCGGCTGGTACTGCGGTCGGCTCACCCCCGCGTCGGCGGGGAGGACCACTTCCTGCCGGATCTGATCCAGCGGCAGGTCGGCTCACCCCCGCGTCGGCGGGGAAGACACCCGCACGCCGTTCGGCAGGATGGCGTCCACCGGCACACCCCCGCGTCGGCGGGGAAGACGAGGACGAACGCGACGAACGCCGCCGGGACCGCGCCTGCGGCACACCCCCGCGTCGGCGGGGAAGACGTGGCGCAGGACCTGTGCGCGGATTGCCTCGGCGGCTCACCCCCGCGTCGGCGGGGAGGACCGGGCGTCGGCGGCCGCCACGATCGCGGCCACCGGCACACCCCCGCGTCGGCGGGGAGGACTAGTACGGCGGCGTTGAGACTCCGACGGGAACCGGCACACCCCCGCGTCGGCAGGGAGGACGCGGATCTCGGCATGCCGCAGACGGTGAAGAACGGCACACCCCCGCGTCGGCAGGGAGGACTCGATGGCCCATCGGTGGTCGGCCGCCGGGGCCGGCACACCCCCGCGTCGGCAGGGAGGACGACGAGTCCCGTACGGGGTACACCCGCAGCAGCGGCACACCCCCGCGTCGGCAGGGAGGACTCCTCCGGCTCCGGCTGCGGTGCCTGTTCCGCCGGCACACCCCCGCGTCGGCAGGGAGGACCGGGACCTGGCGGTCCGCAAGGGCTTCGGCACCGGCACACCCCCGCGTCGGCAGGGAGGACGGCCCGGCCGGAGTGGACTCGCCCGCGCTGTCCGGCACACCCCCGCGTCGGCAGGGAGGACCGGGACCTGGCGGTCCGCAAGGGCTTCGGCACCGGCACACCCCCGCGTCGGCAGGGAGGACTTCACCAGCATGAACCCTAGCGAGCTAGCGGACGGCACACCCCCGCGTCGGCAGGGAGGACGTCTTCTCCTCGACTCCGAGCCGGGCCTTGAGCGGCACACCCCCGCGTCGGCAGGGAGGACTCGCGCAGGGCGGCCTGCCGGGCGATCTCCAGCGGCACACCCCCGCGTCGGCAGGGAGGACGTCACCCTGCGCGGCGGGGAGCCCTACACCGGCGGCACACCCCCGCGTCGGCAGGGAGGACCGACCGCACCTCCGTCAGGCCGCGCAGCGCCTCGGCACACCCCCGCGTCGGCAGGGAGGACTTGACCAGGGCGGTCAGGGCGTTGGACAGGGTCGGCACACCCCCGCGTCGGCGGGGAGGACCGGGTCGACCCGTCGTTTTTCGTCGGCTCCAGCGGCACACCCCCGCGTCGGCGGGGAGGACCGGGTCGACCCGTCGTTTTTCGTCGGCTCCAGCGGCACACCCCCGCGTCGGCGGGGAGGACGGCGCCATGAGACCCGCCGCAGCCAGGGCCGGCGGCACACCCCCGCGTCGGCGGGGAGGACGACTGGGACGGCGACGAGTACCTGCTGCTGTTCGGCACACCCCCGCGTCGGCGGGGAGGACCGGTTCGCGTCGTGGACGTGGGTCCAGATCTGCGGCACACCCCCGCGTCGGCGGGGAGGACTACGTGGCCGACGGCGACAAGCCCGGGTTGAACGGCACACCCCCGCGTCGGCGGGGAGGACGACAGTTCCTTCAGGGCGCGCTCGACTACGGACGGCTCACCCCCGCGTCGGCGGGGAGGGCCGGGGCCTGGTCGGCAACCCGCTCGATGACCACGGCTCACCCCCGCGTCGGCGGGGAGGACTTGGAGCAGGACATGCTCGACGCCCTGCTCGGCGGCACACTCCCGCGTCGGCGGGGAGGACGCGTTCGAGGAGGCCCTCCTCCCCGAGTTCCTCGGCACACCCCCGCGTCGGCGGGGAGGACGTCGGTGAGCGCGTCCATCAGTTCGTCCCGAGCGGCTCACCCCCGCGTCGGCGGGGAGGACCTCCCGCCGGCACGGCATGCCCGCGGTCGACAACGGCACACCCCCGCGTCGGCGGGGAGGGCGCCGAGTCGCTCGCCGACGGCGCCGCCAAGGTCGGCACACCCCCGCGTCGGCGGGGAGGACGGCCACCTGCCCCCCTGCATGACCCCGGCCGACGGCTCACCCCCGCGTCGGCGGGGAGGACTCAAACTTCGCCGGGTCGAAGTCGCCTTCGAACGGCTCACCCTCGCGTCGGCGGGGAGGGCGGGATGGCAGCCTCGACGGTCGTGATGATGTCCGGCTCACCCCCGCGTCGGCGGGGAGGACTGGCTGGCGGACGCGGCCAAGAGCGGCCAGGACGGCGCACCCCCGCGTCGGCGGGGAGGACTGCAGCATCGCCCCGAGCAGCGCTTCCTCGGCCGGCGCACCCCCGCGTCGGCGGGGATGACTGGGACACGTCCAGCATCGGCTCCTGGTGCTCCGGCTCACCCCCGCGTCGGCGGGGAGGACCCGTACCAGCCGAGCGGCCGGAAACGACCCAGCGGCTCACCCCCGCGTCGGCGGGGAGGACGCCCCCCGGCAACAACCCAGTTGTCGGGGGGCTGGCTCACCCCCGCGTCGGCGGGGTGGACAGCGGGACCTGAGTGGCACTGAGCGTCCCGGTCGGCTCACCCCCGCGTCGGCGGGGTGGACGCCAGCGCGGTGCAGTGCCGCTCCCCGAGCCGCGGCTCACCCCCGCGTCGGCGGGGTGGACGCGATGAACTCCTCCCTCACCCCCCGCCCCGGCGGCTCACCCCCGCGGCGGGGTGGACGACATCCTCGGCAGCGTCCGGCACCTGCGGCACGGCTCACCCTCGCGTCGGCGGGGTGGACCCACAGCTCCAGCAGGTCCGGCACATCGTCGGCGGCTCACCCCCGCGTCGGCGGGGTGGACCAGCCGCGACACCCGCGCAGTGGCTGTGGCTGCGGCTCACCCCCGCGTCGGCGGGGAGGGCGGATGCGCCCGGACCTGAACAGCATCGGCCCGCGGCATACCCCCGCGTCGGCGGGGAGGACCGCGCATCCCGGAGTGGCGGCGGGGGTGACCGCGGCAAACCCCCTCGTCGGCAGGGAGGACTCGTGACGGGTCGCCAGGGTCACCCTGCGGGCCGGCTCACCCCCGCGTCAGCGGGGAGGACTTTCCGAAGCTTCGGAAATCCTCAGAACGGGTCGGCTCACCCTCGCGTCGGCGGGGAAGACCGGCCCGCACACGGCGACGAAGCCCCCGCCCCCGGCACCCCCCGCGTCCGGCGGAGAGGACCAGCACGAGAACAAGCACCTGGCCGCGCTGGGCGGCACACCCCCGCGTCGGCGGGGAGGGCCAACGCGCTGATCTTGGGACATCGGAAGGGTCCGGCACACCCCCGCGTCGGCGGGGAGGACGCCACTGCCACCTTCCAGCGGGAGGCCATCTCCGGCACACCCCCGCGTCGGCGGGGAGGACCCGGCCAGCACCACCAGCGGCTGCGCGAACCGCGGCACACCCCCGCGTCGGCGGGGAGGACTACGACGCCAAGGGCCCCTACCCCGACGGCACCGGCACACCCCCGCGTCGGCGGGGAGGACGACGTCAACATGCTCCGCACCACGTGGCGGCACGGCACACCCCCGCGTCGGCGGGGAGGACGACGAGTTCGAGGCCCGCAAGATCGTGGAGGACGGCACACCCCCGCGTCGGCGGGGAGGACCACCGGCCGGTAGCCGTGGCGCGCAACCTGGCCGGCACACCCCCGCGTCGGCGGGGAGGACCACAGCTCCAGCCCGGTCACCCCCGCCGGGACCGGCACACCCCCGCGTCGGCGGGGAGGACCGCGTCGACTGCTGCGCCTCGGCCACGCGGGCCGGCACACCCCCGCGTCGGCGGGGAGGACCCGCCCGGAACCGCGTACTGGCTCACCTCCGACGGCACACCCCCGCGTCGGCGGGGAGGACTTCCCGTTCTCGTCGTACACGTAGATCGTGGACGGCACACCCCCGCGTCGGCGGGGAGGACCTGCCGGGGAACGGCGGGGCGGTGGGGAAAGGCGGCGCACCCCCGCGTCGGCGGGGAGGACGTGGTGGGCGAGGGCCCGCCGCGCTTGCCGGCCGGCGCACCCCCGCGTCGGCGGGGAGGACCCGGCCGACCCCAGGTACCAGATCTGCGGATTCGGCGCACCCCCGCGTCGGCGGGGAGGAC
>NZ_PVLV01000085.1 GCF_002982015.1 Streptomyces solincola | reverse complement strand
GATTGGTTTAGACCTATTGAGTCGCCACCCGGGCCGCCGGCGGCCCGGGTGGCGACTCAATAGGTCTAAACCAATCGGTGGGAAGCTCTTGTCACCACGGCATTCGGCTGATGAGCTATGGGCTGGGACACATAGGACGGCCCTGAGAACGGGAGATGTCGTGAGCAACGAAAGCCTGGCCAACCTCCTCAAGGAGGAACGGCGGTTCGCTCCGCCCGCCGAGCTGGCCGCGGACGCCAACGTGACGGCGGGCGCGTACGAGCAGGCCACGGCGGACCGGCTCGGCTTCTGGGCCGAGCAGGCGCGTCGCCTCAGTTGGGACACCGAGCCGACCGAGACCCTGGACTGGTCGAACCCGCCGTTCGCCAAGTGGTTCGCCGACGGCAAGCTGAACGTGGCGTACAACTGCGTGGACCGGCACGTCGACGCCGGGCACGGCGACCGGGTCGCCATCCACTTCGAGGGCGAGCCGGGCGACAGCCGGGCCATCACCTACGCCGAACTGAAGGACGAGGTCTCCCGGGCGGCCAACGCACTGACCGAGCTGGGCGTCCGCAAGGGCGACCGGGTCGCGGTCTACCTGCCGATGGTCCCCGAGGCCGCCGTCGCGATGCTGGCCTGCGCCCGCATCGGCGCCGCCCACTCGGTCGTCTTCGGAGGGTTCTCCGCGGACGCCGTCGCCTCCCGCATCCAGGACGCCGACGCCCGGATCGTCATCACCGCCGACGGCGGCTACCGGCGCGGCAAGCCCTCCGCCCTCAAGCCCGCCATCGACGAGGCGGTCGCCAAGTGCCCGCAGGTCGAGCACGTTCTGGTGGTGCGCCGGACCGGGCAGGACACCGCGTTCACCGAGGGCCGGGACGTGTGGTGGCACGAGCTGGTCGGCCGCCAGTCCGCGGAGCACACCCCCGAGGCGTTCGACGCCGAGCACCCGCTGTTCATCCTCTACACCTCGGGGACGACGGGTAAGCCCAAGGGCATCCTGCACACCTCCGGCGGCTACCTCACCCAGGCCGCCTACACCCACCACGCCGTCTTCGACCTCAAGCCGGAGACCGACGTCTACTGGTGCACCGCCGACATCGGCTGGGTGACCGGCCACTCGTACATCGTGTACGGGCCGCTGGCCAACGGCGCGACCCAGGTGATGTACGAGGGCACCCCGGACACCCCGCACCAGGGGCGGTTCTGGGAGATCGTGCAGAAGTACGGCGTCACCATCCTCTACACCGCGCCGACCGCGATCCGCACCTTCATGAAGTGGGGCGACGAGATCCCCGCCAAGTTCGACCTGTCCAGCCTCCGCGTGCTGGGCTCGGTCGGCGAGCCGATCAACCCCGAGGCATGGATCTGGTACCGGGAGAACATCGGCGCCGGCAAGACCCCGGTCGTCGACACCTGGTGGCAGACCGAGACCGGCGCGATGATGATCTCGCCGCTGCCCGGCGTCACCGAGACCAAGCCGGGCTCCGCGCAGACCCCGCTGCCCGGCATCTCGGCCACCGTCGTGGACGACGAGGCCAACGAGGTGCCGAACGGAGGCGGCGGCTACCTCGTCCTGACCGAGCCGTGGCCGTCGATGCTGCGCACCATCTGGGGCGACGACCAGCGGTTCATCGACACCTACTGGTCGCGCTTCGAGGGCAAGTACTTCGCGGGCGACGGCGCGAAGAAGGACGACGACGGCGACATCTGGCTGCTCGGCCGGGTGGACGACGTCATGCTGGTCTCCGGCCACAACATCTCCACCACCGAGGTCGAGTCGGCGCTCGTCTCGCACCCCAAGGTGGCCGAGGCGGCCGTCGTCGGCGCCGCCGACGAGACGACCGGCCAGGCGATCGTGGCCTTCGTCATCCTGCGCGGCACCGCCAGCGAGGACGATGCACTCGTGGGCGAGCTGCGCGACCACGTGGGCGCCACGCTCGGCCCGATCGCCAAGCCCAAGCGCGTCCTGCCGGTCGCCGAGCTGCCCAAGACCCGGTCCGGCAAGATCATGCGACGGCTGCTGCGGGACGTCGCGGAGAACCGTCAGCTCGGTGACGTCACCACGCTCACCGACTCCTCCGTGATGGACCTCATCCAGTCCAAGCTGCCGAGCGCCGCCAGCGAGGACTGAGCGCGCCCCCCCGCCCGCCGGTCACCTGGAGGGCCGGCGGGCCGGGCGCCGCCGCGTTCCGCCGGGTACGGTGGGGGCAGAGCGCACTCAGGAGTCCCAGGTCAGTACGGCCGGGGGCGAAGGGCGCCTCGCGACGGATACGTGACAACAGGTGTGCCGGGAAGTCTGGTCGGCGGTTGCTTCGCCCTGCCCGCACTCTGCCCGGAGGCCCTCACCGTGACCGCCCACCAGTCCCGTACGCCCGAAGGCGGCCCCGGTCCCGGCACGCCCGAGCCCGGCAAGCCCGGATCCGGCACCGACACCGGATCGGGCACCGGCACCGGATCGGGCACCGGCACCGGCACCGGCGCCCGGGCGTTCCTCGGCCGGCTGCCGCTTCCCGAGCGGAACTACCTCGCCGACGCGCTGCGCACCGAGACCGTCGGCGGGCTGCTCCTCCTCGTCGCCGCCATCGCCGCGCTGGTCTGGGCGAACTCCCCGCTGTCCGGCAGCTACGAGGCGGTGCGCGACGCCCATCTCGGTCCCGCCGCGCTGGGGCTCGACCTCTCCGTGCAGCACTGGGCGGCCGACGGTCTGCTCACCGTCTTCTTCTTCGTCGCGGGCATCGAGCTGAAGCGGGAGCTGGTCGCCGGGGAGCTGCGCGACCCCAAGGCCGCCGCGCTGCCGGTGGTCGCCGCGCTGTGCGGCATGGCCGTGCCGGCCCTGGTCTACGTCCTGACCAACGCCGTCGGCGGCGGCGCGCTCGGCGGCTGGGCGGTGCCCACCGCCACCGACATCGCCTTCGCCCTCGCCGTGCTCGCGGTCATCGGCACCTCGCTGCCGTCGGCGCTGCGCGCCTTCCTCCTGACGCTGGCCGTGGTCGACGACCTGTTCGCGATCCTGATCATCGCGGTGTTCTTCACCGGCGACCTGGACTTCGCCGCGCTCGGCGGCGCGGTCGCCGGTCTGGTGCTGTTCTGGTTCCTGAGGCGGGCCGGGGTGCGCGGCTGGTACGTGTACGTGCCGCTGGCCCTGGTCAACTGGGCGCTGATGTACAACAGCGGCGTCCACGCCACCATCGCCGGTGTCGCCATGGGCCTGATGCTGCGCTGCCACCGCCAAGACGGCGAGGAGCAGTCGCCGGGTGAGCGGGTCGAGCACCTGATCCGGCCCTTCTCGGCGGGGCTCGCCGTACCGCTGTTCGCGCTCTTCTCGGCCGGGGTGCCGCTCGCCGGGGGCGCACTCGCCGAGGTCTTCACCCGCCCGGAGACGCTCGGCGTGGTCCTCGGACTGGTGGTCGGCAAGACGGTCGGCGTCTTCGGCGGCACCTGGCTGGCGGCGCGCTTCACCCGGGCGTCGCTCAACGAGGAGCTGGACTGGGGCGACGTGCTGGCGCTCGCCTCGCTGGCCGGCATCGGCTTCACGGTCTCGCTGCTGATCGGTGAACTCGCCTTCGCGGACGACCCCGCGACCACCGCCGAGGTCAAGGCGGCCGTGCTGGTCGGCTCGCTGATCGCGGCGCTCCTCGCGACGGTGCTGCTGCGGCTGCGGGTGCGCAGGTACCGGGCGCTGTACGAGGAGGAGGAGCGCGACGAGGACCGCAGCGGCGTGCCGGACGTCTACGAGCAGGACGACCCGGAGCACCACCGGCGGATGGCGGCGCTGTACGAGGAGAAGGCCGCGGCGCACCGCAGGCTCGCCGAGGCGGCCGAGCGCGGCCGGCCGGCCGACGCGGCCGAGGTCACGGAGGCGGCCGAGGCCGCGAAGGGGGCCGGGGCGGCGGCCCGGGCGGAAGGCGGGGCGGAGGCGGCGACCCGCGACGGCGACCGGCGGCGTACGACGTGAGCGTGTGAGCGTGTGAGCTCCGAACCGCGCGCCGGCCAGGTCGACCGGTCGCCCCGGGCCGGCACGGCCGGCCCTCCTGCGCCGTCGCCGGACCCGACCGACGTGGTCGTCGACCGGGGCGGGCGGTCCCCTCCGGGGCGGTCACCGGACCCGTCCGGCATGATCTAGCGGACCCGTCCGGCATGATCTGAGGTCGGACCGCCGCCCCGCGGTTCCGGAACGGGTTCCTGGGAACGGTTCGGGACACCGGGGCTGAGGGCCGTACACCCGTACGGCGCCAGGACCTGCACACCACCGCACTCCGGGAGAGATGAGGGAGCGACGATGAGCCACCCCGTCGGCAACGAGGCAGCCGGCCACGAGGCGTTCCGCGACGATGCGTCCGGCGGCAAGGCGTTCGGAGCCGAGCGCAGCCTCGGTCAGCTCGTCGCGTCGGCGACCGCCGAGCTGTCCGCGCTGATGCACGACGAGATCGCGCTGGCCAAGGCCGAGCTGCGGCAGGACGTCAAGCGCGGCGCGACGGGCGGGGCGGCGGTCAGCGTCGCGGGCGTGCTCGCCCTGTTCTCGCTGCCCGTGCTGAGCTTCGCCGCGGCGTACGGCATCCACAACCTGGGCCTCGGCCTGGCCTGGTCGTTCCTGATCGTGGGCGCGGCCTTCCTGGTGCTGGCCGGATTGCTGGCACTGCTGGCGGTGACGAAGTTCAAGAAGGTCAAGCCGCCGGAGCGGTCGATGAACTCGGCCAAGCAGAGCGCGGCGATCCTGGGCAACGCCAAGCCGCACCCGCGCACGGCCCCACTCGCTCCGGTGGCGGCCGACATGAAGCCGCTCACCGCCGTGCCGGCCGACGCCCGCCCGCTGCCCGCCGGATCGGCCGCCGGCGGCGGGAGCGACGCGCGGACTGTGGGACGCTCATCTGCATGACGGTCCCCGAGAGCAGCAACGCCGGCGGCAGCAGCGCCGCCGGCCAAGGAAACGGCAACGGCGGCGGTCCCGTACGCATCGACGGTCCCTGGACCCACCGCGACGTGGCCGCCAACGGGGCGCGTTTCCACATCGCCGAGATGGGCGAGGGGCCGCTCGTCCTCCTGCTGCACGGTTTCCCGCAGTTCTGGTGGACCTGGCGGCACCAGTTGCCCGCGCTGGCCGAGGCGGGGTTCCGGGCCGTGGCGATGGACCTGCGCGGGGTCGGCGGCAGCGACCGCACCCCGCGCGGCTACGACCCGGCCAACCTGGCCCTCGACATCACCGGTGTCGTCCGCTCGCTCGGGGAGCCGGACGCCGCGCTGGTCGGCCATGACCTCGGCGGCTATCTCGCCTGGACGGCGGCGGTGATGCGGCCGAAGCTGGTGCGGCGGCTCGCGGTGTCCTCGATGCCCCACCCGCGCCGCTGGCGCTCCTCGATGCTGTCGGACTTCGCCCAGTCCCGCGCCGGCTCCCACATCTGGGGTTTCCAGCGCCCGTGGCTGCCGGAGCGCCGACTGACCGCGAACGACGGCGAGTTGGTCGGGGAGCTGATCCGCGACTGGTCCGGGCCGAAGCTGCCCGACGAGGACGCGGTCGGGACGTACCGGCGGGCGATGCTCATCCCCTCCACCGCGCACTGCTCGATCGAGCCGTACCGCTGGATGGTGCGCTCGCTGGGCCGGCCGGACGGCTTCCAGTTCAACCGCCGGATGAAGCGGCCGGTACGGGTGCCGACGCTCCACCTGCACGGGTCGCTCGACCCGGCGATGCGCACCCGCAGCGCGGCCGGTTCGGGCGAGTACGTGGAGGCGCCGTACCGGTGGCGGCTGTTCGACGGGCTCGGCCACTTCCCGCACGAGGAGGACCCGGCGGCGTTCTCCACGGAACTGGTCAACTGGCTGAAGGACCCCGAGCCCGACCGCTGACCCGCCACCTGCCCACTTCGGCGCCCGGCCGATCGTCAAGGAGACGCCGTCGGCCACTTGCCGGGCGCATACGCCGATTGGCGGTTCGTCAAGCGGTTACCGACCATGGGGGCCGGGCACACGTCGGGGTATGGGCTGGACGCACGACTACGCTGACGCAGTACCTCATCGCCGCTCGGCCTCCGAGCCGATCCCCCCGAGAAGCGGCCGCCGGGGCCAGGGCTCCGACCCCCGCCTCGGGATCTCCCGCATCCTCCGCCGCCGGGCGCGGTGGGTGTCCGCCCGGCTCCGCCACTCGCGCAGCTAGACCGGCCGGCGCCGGTCCGGGCCGCCGGCGGGCTTCGGGTCGGCCTCAGAGGGCGCAGCCCTGGCTGTCCACCTGCTGGGCGGCGGTGCGGCCGAGCCGAACGTCCTCGCGGATCTCGTCGAGCGTCAGCGCGTAGCCGGTGCTCGCGTCGTCCAGCGACCGCGCGAAGATCACCCCGTAGACCTTGCCGTCCGGGGTGAGCAGCGGTCCGCCGGAGTTGCCCTGGCGGACCGTCGCGTACAGCGAGTACACGTCACGGCGGACCTGCCCGCGGTGGTAGATGTCCGGGCCGTTGGCGTTGATCCGGCCGCGTACCCGGGCCGAGCGCACGTCGTAGGCGCCGTTCTCCGGGAAGCCGGCGACGATCGCGCTGTCGCCGCTGCGCGCGTCGCTCTCGGTGAACTGAAGCGGCGTGGCGTCCAGGTCGGGTACGTCCAGGACGGCGATGTCGCGCTGCCAGTCGTAGAGCACCACCCGGGCGTCGTAGCGCCGGCCCTCGCCGCCGAGCTGCACGGTCGGCTCGTCCACACCGCCCACCACGTGCGCGTTGGTCATCACCCGGCGCTCGGCGAAGACGAAGCCGGTGCCCTCCAGGACCTTGCCGCAGCTCGGGGCGGTGCCGACGACCTTGACGATGGAACGCTGGGCGCGGGCGGCCACCGGGCTGCCGACCAGCGCCGGGTCGGGCGGCCGGACCTCGGTGATCGGCTCATTGGCGAACGGGCTGAACACCTGCGGGAAGCCGTTGCGCGCCAGCACGGAGGAGAAGTCGTCGAACCAGGTCGTCGCCTCGGCCGGCACCACCCGGGCAACCCCGAGCAGGACCTTGGAGTTGCGCACCTCCTTGCCGAACGGCAGGGAGGTGCCGGCCAGCAGGGACCCGATCAGCCAGGCGACCAGCAGCATCGCCACCACGTTGACCAGCGCCCCGCCGGTGGCGTCCAACGCCCGGGCGGGCGACCAGGTGATGTGCCGCCGGAGCTTGTTGCCCAGGTGGGTGGTGAGGGCCTGGCCGACCGAGGCGACGACGATCACGATCACCACGGCGACGATCGCGGCGGTGGTGGACACCTCGGCGTCGCCGGTGAGCGGCCGCCAGACCAGCGGCAGGAGGTAGACGGCGATGAGGCCGCCGCCCAGGAATCCGATGACCGAGAGGATGCCGACCACGAACCCCTGGCGGTATCCCACGATCGCGAACCACACGGCGGCGACCAGCAGCACAATGTCGAGCACGTTCACCGTCGTTAGCCTCGCAGATTCGTCTCCGGCCGCCCCGATCGCCCCCGGAGCCCGGATGGGTCGGACAGATGTCGGTTGTCAGGTGGCGGACTGGCGCCAGCCTGTCATGCGCGCCGACCTGCGCGCCGCGCGCGTCATGAACCCCAGTCCAGCGGGACGCACCGCTCGCGGTCCCAGGGCCGCTCCCACCCGGCGTAGTGCAGGATGCGGTCGATCAGCCCGGCGGTGAACCCCCACACCAGCGTCGACTCGACCTGGAAACCGGGCCCGCGGTAGCCGCTGGGGTGGACGGTGGTCGCCCGGTGGGCCGGGTCGGCGAGGTCGGCCACCGGGACCGTGAAGACGCGGGCGGTCTCGGCCGGGTCGACGGCGTGGAACGGGCTGGGTCGGCGCCACCAGCCGAGGACGGGCGTGACGACGAAGGCGCTGACCGGGATGTAGAGGCGGGGCAGCACCCCGAAGACCTGCACGCCGGCGGGTTCGAGCCCGGTCTCCTCCTCGGCCTCGCGCAGTGCGGCGCGCAGCAGGCCGCCGTCCTCCGGCGGGCCGTCCTCCGGGTCCAGCGCCCCGCCGGGGAAGGACGGCTGCCCGGCGTGCGAACGCAGGGTGCCCGCCCGCTCCATCAGCAGCAGCTCGGGGCCGCGCGGGCCCTCGCCGAACAGGATCAGCACGGCGGCCTGCCGCCCACCGGTCTCCGGCGGCAGGAAACGGCTCAGTTGCTCGGGGGAAACGGTGCGCGCGGCCTTGGCAACCGGCTCCAGCCAGCTGGGCAACCCTTCGTCGGTCACCCGTACGGCGGGCAGGCCGGGGACTTCGGGGAGGGGGGCCGCGGCAGCCTCCCGCGGGGAGCCGCCGGTACGGCCGGCGTCCTGGGTCCGGCCGGCCGCAGCCCCGCGGACGGCGGCGGACACGGCGGCGCGGCTCAGCTCGCCCCGGTGGTCGTCATGCGTCATCGGCACCCCCGGCCTGTCCAACGCCCTTCGGTCGCCCTTTCGTTCCTCGGTGCGACACACCGTGCGGTACGCCGGTCGTCGCCGTTTCCGGTCTGCTGGACCGGCTCACCGCTCGGACCCGCCGAGGGGCGGGGCCGGCAGGCCAGGGTAGTCCGGGGGCGGCGAGAGGCGCTGGCCCGGGAAGCCGCCCTTCTCGTACTTCAGGAGCTTGGCCGCCTTGTCTGGGTCCGTCTCCCCCTCCCCGTACGAGGGGCAGAGCGGCGCGATCGGGCAGGCGCCGCAGGCCGGCCTGCGGGCGTGGCAGATCCGGCGGCCGTGGAAGATCACCCGGTGCGACAGCTCCGTCCAGTCCGACGCGGGGAAGATGGCGGCGACGTCCGCCTCGACCTTCTCCGGGTCGTCCTTCTCGGTCCAGCGCCAGCGGCGGACCAGCCGCCCGAAGTGGGTGTCCACGGTGATGCCCGGGACGCCGTAGGCGTTGCCCAGGACGACGTTCGCGGTCTTGCGGCCCACGCCCGGCAGGGTGACCAGGTCCTCCAGCCTGCCCGGCACCTCGCCGTCGAAGCGGTCCCGCAGCGCCGCGGACAGCCCGAGCAGGGACCGGGCCTTGGCGCGGAAGAAGCCGGTGGGCCGGATCAGCTCCTCCAGTTCCTCGGGCACCGCGGCGGCCAGGTCCTCGGGCGTCGGGTAGGCGGCGAACACCCGGGGGGTGGTCTGGTTGACCCGGAGGTCGGTGGTCTGGGCGGACAGCACCGTGGCCACGAGCAGCTCGAAGGGGTTGCGGAAGTCCAGCTCGGGATGGGCGTACGGGTAGACCTCGCCCAGCTCGCGGTAGATCTTGCGGGCCCGGCGCACCATGGCCAGGTGCGACTCGGGCTTGCCCGTCGCCTTGGCCGTCGCCTTCTTGCCGGCAGGCGTTGCCTTCGTCGCCTTCTTGGCGGCAGGCGTCGCCTTGCCGGTTGCCTTGGCCGTTTCCTTAACGGTCGCCTTGGCCGTCGCCCTACCCGTTGCCTTACCGGTCGCCCTGGCCGTCGCCTTCTTGTCGGCAGCCGTCGCCTCGGCCTGTTCAGACCCCTCGGTCACGCCCGTCTCCTCCGCGCTTGCCGTCATGCGTCGCCCACCCGCTCCCACGACCGTCCGGCTTTCCGCCTTCCCCACCGGCCGCCCGCTTCACACCAGGTGGACCCCTTCCGGCAATTTGTCCATTTTGATGCGATATCGGCGCGCGTCCGACAGGTGTTCGCCCACGGCGGAATTCCGTTCGGGCGCGACCGGCAGGTCCGCCGGGACCCGCGTCCCCACCGGCGCGTTGGGCACTCCGTCAGCCTATGCGCCGCCACCCTCGTCCGCCCCGGGCATCGGTGATCAGGACCCAATCGGGCCCCTGCCGCACGGACACGCGTACCAGTGCGTCAAACTTGTTGTGATTGATCGCACTGTTTTACCGTCCGGCATCATGGGATCCGACGTCCCTGAGCAGGTCGACATAGGAGAGATTCGTGGACGACGTTCTGCGGCGCGCCCCGCTCTTCGCGGCGCTCGATGACGAGCAGGCCGCGGAGCTGCGCGCCTCGATGAGTGAGGCGACGCTCGCCCGTGGCGACGCCCTCTTCCACGAGGGCGACCCGGGTGACCGCCTCTACGTGGTGACCGACGGCAAGGTGAAGCTGCACCGCACCTCGCCCGACGGCCGGGAGAA
The DNA here is from genome assembly GCF_002982015.1 of Streptomyces solincola. Lineage (GTDB taxonomy): Bacteria > Actinomycetota > Actinomycetes > Streptomycetales > Streptomycetaceae > Streptomyces > Streptomyces solincola. The sequence goes on along the minus strand of NZ_PVLV01000085.1, from coordinate 64,539 downwards.
CATGCTGGCCGTCCTCGGCCCCGGCGAGCTGATCGGTGAGCTGTCCCTGTTCGACCCGGGACCGCGGACGGCCACCGCCTCCGCGCTGACCGAGGTCAAGCTGCTCGGCCTGGGCCACAACGACCTCCAGCCCTGGCTGAACGCCCGCCCGGAGGTCGCCAGCGCCCTGCTGCGCGCGGTCGCCCGGCGGCTGCGCAAGACCAACGACCAGATGTCCGACCTGGTCTTCTCCGACGTGCCCGGCCGGGTGGCCCGCGCGCTGCTCGACCTCTCCCGCCGCTTCGGCGTGCAGTCGGAGGAGGGCATCCACGTGGTGCACGACCTGACCCAGGAGGAGCTGGCCCAGTTGGTCGGCGCCTCCCGCGNNCCTCCCGCGTGTGCGGTCCTACGCCGGGCCTCAGATCAGCCCGTGCTCGCCCAGGTACTCGAGCTGGGCGCGGACCGACAGCTCGGCCGCGGGCCACAGCGTCCGGTCGACGTCCGCGTACACATGCGCGACGACCTCCGAGGCGGTCCGGTAGCCGTCCTCGACCGCCGTCTCCACCTGCGCGAGCCGGCTGGCCCGGTGCGCCAGATAGAACTCGACCGCGCCCTGGGCGTCCTCCAGCACCGGGCCGTGCCCCGGCAGCACGGTGCGCACGCCGTCGTCCACGGTCAGCGACCGCAGCCTGCGCAGCGAGTCCAGGTAGTCGCCGAGCCGGCCGTCGGGATGCGCCACCATCGTCGTACCGCGCCCCAGGATGGTGTCCCCGGTGAGCACCGCGCGGTCGGCGGGCAGGTGGAAGCTCAGCGAGTCGGCGGTGTGCCCCGGCGTGGGGACCACCCGCAGCTCGAGACCGCCGACCCGGACCGCCTGGCCGGCCCGCAGTCCCTCGTCGCCGAGCCGCAGCGCCGGGTCCAGGGCCCGCACCTTCGACCCGGTCAGTTCGGCGAACCGCCCCGCGCCCTCGGCGTGGTCGGCGTGCCCGTGGGTGAGCAGGGTGAGCGCGATCCGCTTGCCGAGCCGTTCCGCGGTGTCCACGACCGCCCGCAGATGGCCCTCGTCCAGCGGCCCGGGATCCACGACGACGGCCAGCGGCGAGTCCGGCTCGGACAGCAGCCAGGTGTTGGTGCCGTCCAGCGTCATCGGCGACGGGTTGGGCGCCAGGATGTTGACGGCCCGCTCGGTGGCGGCGCCGCTGACCACGGTCCCGCGCGGCTGCCCGGGCAGGGCGGCGGCCCCGGTCATCCGGCGCTCCCCCCGTCCGCGGCGCCGGCGGCCGGCACCAGCTTGGTGAACTCCTCGTGCCCCGGCCAGCTCAGCACCACCTGCTCCCCCTCCAGCCTCGCCTGCGCGAGTACGGGGGTGAGGTCCCGCCTCCCGGCCGCGGCCAGCGCCTCGGCGGGCGAGCGGTAGGGCTCCAGGGAGCGCAGCGTCGCGATGGTCGGCGGCATCATCAGCAGTTCCCCCCGGTCGTAGCCGGCCGCGGCCTGGTCCGGGCCGGTCCACACCGTGCGGTCGGCCTCGGCGGCACAGTCGGCGGCGTCGGCGTCCCGGGTGCGCTGCCCGGCCGGCAGCGCGGCGACGAAGAACCAGGTGTCGAAGCGGCGCGGCTCGAACTCGGGGGTGATCCACCGCGCCCAGGCGCCCAGCAGGTCGGAGCGCAGCACGAGCCCGCGCCGGTCCAGGAAGTCGGCGAAGGCCAGCTCCCGGGCGACGAGGGCGGCGCGGTCGGCCTCCCAGTCGTCCCCGGTGGTGTCCTCGACGACGCCCGCCGCGGTCGGCCCGGCGAGCAGGACCCCGGACTCCTCGAAGGTCTCCCGGACCGCCGCGCACACGACCGCCTGCGCCTCGGCGGGCGCGGCCACCCCGAGCCGGTCCGCCCAGGCGTCGGGCGACGGGCCGGCCCAGCGGACCGGCTGCTCGTCGCGCGGGTCGACGCCGCCGCCCGGATAGGCGTACGCGCCGCCGGCGAAGGCCATGGTGGTGCGCCGCCGCAGCATGTGCACCTCGGGCCGGCCCCGGCCGCCGTCGCGCAGCAGCATCACGGTCGCGGCCCGCCGGGGCGCGGCGACCGCCAGCTCGCCGGCGGCCAGCGCCCTGATGCGCTCGGGCCATTCGGGCGGATACCACTGACCATTGGACATGGCCGGAGCCTATGCGCATTCGCCGTGATGTTCGAGGGGGGACAGGTCCGGCCCCGCAGGCCCCCGCACCTGCGGACATCCGCGCCCCGGTACGCGAAACGGCCGCGTCGAGCGCCCGTGGTGGTCACCACGGACAGACGACGCGGCCGTGTCCGGCGCGGGAAGGGACGAGAAGGGGCGGGCGGGGCGGACCGTGGGCGCAGGTCACCGCCGTCCGCCTCCGGGCGCTCAGTCCTGTGCGAGCTCGACCTGGATCTCGACCTCGACCGGCGAGTCCAGCGGCAGCACCGTGACGCCGACCGCGCTGCGCGCGTGCACGCCCTTGTCGCCGAGCACCCGGCCGAGCAGCTCGCTGGCGCCGTTGAGGACGCCGGGCTGGCCGGTGAAGTCGGGCGCCGAGGCGACGAAGCCCACGACCTTCACCACGCGGGCGATCCGGTCCAGGTCCCCGGCCACCGACTTGACGGCGGCCAGCGCGTTCAGCGCGCAGATCCGGGCCAGGCCGTGCGCCTCCTCGGCGGTGACCTCGCCGCCGACCTTGCCGGTGACCGGCAGCTTGCCGTCCACGATGGGAAGCTGGCCGGCGGTGTAGACGTACACCCCGCTGCGTACCGCCGGCTGGTAGGCGGCGAGCGGCGGCACCACGTCCGGCAGGGTCAGGCCCAGCTCGGCGAGCGCCGCCTCGACCCGCCCGCTCACGGCTTCTCCCGCTTCAGGTAGGCCACGAGCTGCTCGGGGTTGTTCGGCCCGGGCACGACCTGGACGAGCTCCCAGCCGTCCTCGCCCCAGGTATCCAGGATCTGCTTGGTCGCGTGCACGAGAAGGGGCACGGTCGCGTATTCCCACTTGGTCATGGAGCCGACTGTAGCCGTTGCCCGGGAAGCCCCCCGCACCCCGGGCGACCCCCGTGCCCCGGCCCGTACCCGAAACGGTCGGGCTCCTGATTGGGCCGGGACCCGACTGGTTAGGCTCGATGGCGTGAGCAGGCTCCAGGTCGTCAGCGGCAAGGGCGGTACCGGTAAGACGACGGTCGCCGCCGCCCTCGCGCTCGCCCTCGCCGAGGAGGGCAAGCGGACCCTTCTGGTGGAGGTGGAAGGCAGGCAGGGCATCGCCCAGCTCTTCGGGACGGAGGCGCTCCCCTACGAGGAGCGCAAGATCGCGGTCGCTCCGGGCGGCGGGGAGGTGTACGCGCTCGCCATCGACGCCGAGAAGGCGCTGCTGGACTACCTCCAGATGTTCTACAAGCTCGGCTCGGCCGGCCGCGCGCTGAAGAAGCTGGGCGCGATCGACTTCGCGACCACGGTCGCCCCCGGTGTGCGGGACGTGCTGCTGACCGGCAAGGCGTGCGAGGCGGTACGCCGCCGGGACCGCCGCACGGGCGAGCCCGCGTACCACCACGTGATCATGGACGCGCCGCCCACGGGCCGGATCACCCGTTTCCTCAACGTCAACGACGAGGTGGCGGGGCTGGCGCGGATCGGCCCGATACACAACCAGGCGCAGGCCGTGATGCGGGTGCTGAAGTCGCCGCAGACGGCCGTCCACCTGGTGACACTGCTGGAGGAGATGCCGGTGCAGGAGACCGCGGACGGCATCGCCGAGCTGCGGGACGCGGACCTGCCGGTGGGCGGCGTGCTGGTCAACATGGTCCGTCCGCACGTCCTGGACGAGGACGCGGTACGGGCGGCCGGCGGCGACCACCGGGAGGAGATCACCCGGGCGCTGACCGCGGCGGGCCTGCCCGGCGCGGAGAAGCTGGTCGGCCCGCTGCTGGCGGAGGCCGCCGAGCACGCCCAGCGGGTGGCCCTGGAGCGGGAGCAGCGCGAGACCCTGGCGAAGCTGCGGGTCCCGACGTACGAACTGCCCTTCCTCGGGGAGGGCGCGGACATCGCCGGCATCTACCAGTTGGCGCGGAAGCTGCGGAAACTCGGGGTGGGCGCGTGAGGACGGAGGCGGCTGCCGTGGCGGACACCGCGTGGGAGGGCGCGCCCGGTCTGGAGCTCGATCCGCTGCTCGACGACCCGGCGACCCGGATCGTGGTGTGCTGCGGTGCGGGCGGGGTCGGCAAGACGACGACCGCGGCGGCCCTGGGCGTACGGGCGGCCGAGCGCGGCCGCCGGGTGGTGGTGCTGACCATCGACCCGGCCCGCCGACTGGCCCAGTCCATGGGCATCGACCAGCTCGACAACGTCCCGCGCCGCGTGGACGGCGTGGGCACCCCTGAGGGCAACGGCGGCGACGGCGACGGCAACACCGCCGGCGACGGCGGCCACGGCGGCGACAGCGGCGACAGCAATGGCAACACCGCAGCCGTCAGCGCCGGCGCCGTTGGCAACCCCGCGGGCAACCGCGGCAGCAGCGAGGGCGACCAGGCGGGCAACCGCGGCGAACTGCACGCCATGATGCTGGACATGAAGCGGACCTTCGACGAGATCGTCGAGGCGCACGCCGATCCCGACCGGGCCGCCGCCATCCTGGGCAACCCCTTCTACCAGTCCCTGTCGGCCGGGTTCGCGGGCACGCAGGAGTACATGGCGATGGAGAAGCTCGGCCAGTTGCGCGCCCGGGACGAGTGGGACCTGATCATCGTGGACACCCCGCCGTCCCGCTCGGCGCTGGACTTCCTGGACGCGCCGAAACGTCTCGGCTCTTTCCTCGACGGACGGTTCATCAAGCTGCTGATGGCGCCGGCGAAGGCGGGCGGCCGGGCCGGCATGAAGTTCCTCAACGCCAGCATGTCCATGATGACCGGAACGCTCGGGAAACTGCTGGGGGGTCAGTTCCTCCAGGACATCCAGACCTTCGTGGCCGCGATGGACACCATGTTCGGCGGCTTCCGCACCCGGGCGGACGCCACCTACCGGCTGCTCCAGGCCCCCGGCACAGCCTTCCTGGTGGTGGCCGCACCGGAGCCGGACGCGTTGCGGGAGGCGGCGTACTTCGTGGAGCGGCTGCGGGCGGAGCGCATGCCGCTGGCCGGGCTGGTCCTCAACCGCGTGCACGGCACCGGCGCGCACGCCCTCACCGCCGAGCGGGCCCTGGCCGCGGCCGAGGTGCTGGAACGCGACGGCCTCGCCGAGCCCCGGTCACCCGGGCCGGACGAAGGCTCCGAGGCCCCCACCGCCGACGCCCCCTCCTCGGACGGCGTACCGGCCGACTCGGCGCGACTGGCCGCGGGCCTGCTCCATCTGCACGCCGAGCGGATGCAGGTGATGGCGCGCGAGCAGCGCACCCGCGACCGCTTCGCCTCGCTCCACCCGGAGGTGCCGGTGACCGCGGTGCCCGCCCTGCCCGGTGACGTGCACGACCTGGACGGCCTGCGCGCGATCGGCGACCGACTGGCTGCCGGGGCCGGGGGCTGAGGAGCCCCCGCCCGGCACGACCCCTGGTCAGGCAGTGGGCGCGGGGGTCAGCCGACCGCCGCGTACTCCTCGTACGTCTCGTCGTCCTCCAGCGCCACGGGCAGGATGCCGGCGCTCCGCTCGTACTCCGTCCGCGCCGTCTCCAGCAGGCGCCGCCACGAGGTGACGGTGGGCCGCCGGCGCAGCAGCGCCCGCCGCTCGCGCTCCGTCATTCCCCCCCACACGCCGAACTCGACGCGGTTGTCCAGGGCGTCCGCGAGGCACTCCGTCCGCACCGGGCAGCCGGTGCACACTGCCTTGGCCCGGTTCTGCGCCGCTCCCTGCACGAAAAGTTCGTCCGGATCGGTGGTGCGGCAGGCGGCCTGCGCACTCCAGTCAGCTACCCAGCCCATACCGGCGCCGTCCTCTCCCGAATCGAGGCTCCCCCACGGCGGTTGCGGCATATTCACCGCTACCAGTTGAGGACGTTACGGAAAGTGGGCAGATGGCAACACCCCCGAGGGGCCCAATCTTGAATGGCCCGAACGGACTATGTGTGCGCGATAGATCACCCAGGGGAGTGAGTCAGGAGCGGAAGTGACGGTTCCTCACCTAAGCTCCTGCGGTACCCGCGCCCTCCGCCCTACCGGCGCCTCACCGGCGGGCGGGACGGGGGCGGGAACCCGTCCGTGCGAGCGCGCCGCCCGACCGGCGTGAACGGGGCACGGCGGGGGTCGGAAGGAGCGGACCGAGGCGCGTCGACATGCCGCGCGCATGCGGTCCGGACCAGCTTAGGCCAACGCCTTGCCCCCTGTCCGGCGTTTCCCCACCCCCGTAGCGAGAGCCCCGCACCGCGGCCCCGCACCGAGGCCCGTGCCGAGACCGCGCACCCCGTCCCCGGCAACGTTCCGGTCTCGCGATGTTCCGATCCGGTACCTATTCGCCCTCCAGGCCGCGTCAAGGCCCCTGCTCCCTCGGAACGGCGTGGACGACGGATTAGGCTTCGGTCATGCCAAAAAAGCGCTCGGGCGGGGGTCTGACCGGGACCCAGCAGGCCGCCAAGTTCCTCGGGGTCAGCGTGCTGTCCGGAGCCGTCCTGGCCGGACTCGCCCTGCCCGCCGCCGGTCTGTTCGGACTCGCGGCGAAGGGCACGGTCCAGGGTTTCGACGAGATCCCGGCCAATATGAAGCACCCCCCGCTGAGCCAGCGCACCACGATCCTGGACGCCCAGGGCGGCCAGATCGCCACCGTCTACAGCCGTGACCGCACGGTGGTGGAGCTCAAGGACATCTCCCCGTACATGCAGAAGGCGATCATCGCCATCGAGGACTCGCGCTTCTACGAGCACGGGGCGATCGACCTCAAGGGCGTGCTGCGCGCGGTCAACCGCAACGCCCAGTCCGGCGGCGCCGCCCAGGGCGCCTCCACGCTGACCCAGCAGTACGTGAAGAACGTCTTCGTGGAGGAGGCAGGCGACGACCCGGACAAGGTCGCCGAGGCCCAGCAGAAGACCCTCGGCCGCAAGATCCAGGAGCTGAAGTACGCGATCCAGGTCGAGGAGGAGCTGGGCAAGAAGAAGATCCTGGAGAACTACCTCAACATCACCTTCTTCGGCCAGCAGGCCTACGGGATCGAGGCGGCGGCCCAGCGGTTCTTCTCCAAGCCCGCCAAGGACCTCGACCTCCCCGAGTCGGCGATGCTGGCCGGCCTCGTCCAGCAACCGAGCAAGTACGACCCGGTCAGCGACGTCGACATGGCCACCAAGCGCCGCAACACCGTGCTGGCGCGGATGGCGGCGGTCGGCGACATCAGCGCCGCCGAGGCCGAGGAGGCCCAAGCGACGCCCATCAAGCTGAAGGTCAGCCGACCCGCGAACGGCTGCATCACCGCCGTGGACGGCGCCGGCTTCTTCTGCGACTACGTGCGCGAGGTCTTCCTCTCCGACCCGGTCTTCGGCAAGACCCGCGAGGAGCGCGGCAAGGTCTGGAACCAGGGCGGTCTGACCATCCGCACCACCCTGGACCCGAAGGCGCAGAAGTCGGCCCAGGAGTCGATCAAGGACCACGTCTACCAGAACGACAAGGTCGCCACCGCGGTGACCATGGTCGAGCCGGGCAGCGGCAAGGTGCTGGCGATGGGCCAGTCCAAGCCGTACGGCTTCGGGAAGAACGAGACCCAGATCAACTACTCGGTCAACCACTCCATGGGCGGCTCGAACTACGGCTTCCCGGTCGGTTCGACGTTCAAGCCGTTCGTCGCGGCCGCGGCCATAGAGCAGGGCAAGCCGGCCAACCAGGTGTACCCGGCGCCGTACGAAATGCCCTACCCGGACAACATCGCGAAGTGCAGCGGTGAGCCGTGGCGGAACTACAACGGCTCGCAGAAGCTGGAGAACGAGAACGAGAAGGAGGTCGGCCCGTACCCGCTCCGTGAGGCCATGGAGATGTCGGTCAACACCTACTTCGTGCAGATGCTCGGCGACATCGGCATGTGCCCGGTCGTGGAGATGACCGACAAGCTCGGCGTGGTGATGGGCAACGGCAAGAAGCTCCCCGAGGAGCCCTCCACCCTCACCCTCGGCTCCGACGGCATGTCCCCGCTGACCATGGCCAACGCCTACGCGGCCTTCGCCAACCGGGGCACCTACTGCACCCCGGTCGCGATCGAGTCGATCAAGACGGCGGACGGCAAGAGCCTGGCCGTGCCGAAGACGAGCTGCTCCCGGGCGATGTCGGAGAAGACGGCCGACACCATCAACCAGCTGCTCGGCGGAGTGGTCGACTCCGGTACGGGCCAGCAGGCCGGCCTGTCCGGCCGGGACAACGCGGGCAAGACCGGTACCACCGACTTCCGCAAGAACGCCTGGTTCGTCGGCTACACCCCGAACCTGTCCGGGGCGGTCTGGGTCGGCAGCCCGACGCAGTCGGTGAAGATGGAGTACATCCGCATCGGCGGGGAGTACCACGAGAAGGTCTTCGGTGGTCAGGTACCGGGACCGATCTGGCGGGACGCCATGACGGGCGCGCTGGAAGGCAAGGGAGCGCCCGACTTCAGCGGCGTGTCCATCCCCGACGCCCCGTCCAAGAGCGACCAGCCCGACCCGAGCCGCTCCCCGTCGGACGACGCCAAGCCCGGCGACCGTGGCAACGGCGGCCGTGGCAACGGTGGCAACGGCGGCGGTGGCAACGGCGGCGGTGGCAACGGCGGTCGTGGCGACGACGACGGCGGCTGGTTCGACTGGGACCGCGGTTGACCGCGGCGACGGTCGCTCCCCCGTCGACGGGATCACCCTCCCGCCGGACGTGATCGGCGGCGCCGGCGGCTGACGACCGCGTACGCCGTCCCGCACCGACACAAGGGCGCCCCCGCCACCGGTCTCGACCGATGGCGGGGGCGTCCTCGCGTGTCTCGTGCCTCTTGTCTCGCGTCCTCCCAGGCGGCCGTCAGCCGGCGAGGAGCTGCTTGACGGTCGCCGCCACCCGGCCGCCCTCGGCGCGCCCGGCCACCTTCGGATTCACGATCTTCATCACGGCGCCCATGGCGCGCGGCCCCTCGGCGCCGCCGGCCCGCGCCTCCTCGACGGCCTGGGCGACGATCTCCCGCAGCTCGTCGTCGCCGAGCTGCTTCGGCAGGTACTCGTCCAGCACCACGCCCTCGGCGCGCTCCCGCTCGGCCTGCTCGCTCCGACCGCCCTGGGCGAAGGCGTCGGCCGCCTCCCGGCGCTTCTTCGCCTCGCGGGCGATCACCTTCTGCACCTCGTCGTCGGAGAGTTCGCGCGCCTGCTTGCCGGCGACCTCCTCCTTGCTGACGGCGGCGATGGTGAGCCGCAGCGTCGAGGAGCGCAGCTCGTCCCGTGCCTTGATCGCCGCGGTGAGGTCTTCGTGCAGCTTGGCCTTGAGCGTGGTCATACGGACAAGTGTGTCAGGTGCGCACCGCCCCCCGCCCGCCCATTTCCCCCGCACCTCCTGACGCTCAGGCCTTCGGAGTCCCCGGATCCTGGGGATCTCCGGGTATTCGAGTCCTCGGGACTTCTGGGACGATGGCCGTATGCGCGCGCGATACGGAGTCCCCCTGAAGATCACCGCAGGCATCGCGGCGGCCGGCGCCGCCGGGCTGGCCTACGCGGCCGGGTTCGAGGCCCGCTCGTTCCGGCTCCGCCGGATCAGCGTCCCCGTCCTGCCCGCCGGGACCCGGCCCCTGCGCGTACTCCAGGTGTCGGACATCCACATGGTCCGCGGCCAGCGCAAGAAGCGCGCCTGGCTCCAGTCCCTCGCCGGCCTCCGTCCGGACGTCGTGGTCAACACCGGTGACAACCTGTCAGACCCCGAGGGCGTGCCGGAGGTGCTGGACGCCCTGGGCCCCCTGATGGAGTTCCCCGGCGTCTACGTCTTCGGCTCCAACGACTACTACGGGCCCAAGCTGCGCAATCCGGCCCGCTACCTCATCGAGAAGGCCCAGGGGCGGCACGGCCTCAACGGTGGCAACGCACCCGCCGTCGGCGTCGTCCACAACCCCTGGGAGGGAATCCGGGACGCCTTCGACGCGGCCGGCTGGCTGGACCTCACCAACACCCGGGGCAAGCTGAAGCTGGACGGCCTGGAGCTGGCCTTCACCGGGCTGGACGACCCGCACATCAAGCGCGACCGCTACGAGCAGGTCGCCGGCGGCCCGGACCCGGACGCCGACCTGTCGATCGGCGTCGTCCACGCCCCCTATCTGCGCTCCCTGGACGCCTTCACCGGCGACGGCTACCCGCTGGTCCTAGCCGGCCACACCCACGGCGGACAGCTCTGCATCCCCTTCTACGGGGCACTGGTGACCAACTGCGACCTGGACACCGACCGGGTCAAGGGCCTCTCCACCCACCAGGCCGGCGGCCACACCTCCTACCTGCACGTCTCCGCGGGCTGTGGCACCAACCGGTACACCCCGGTCCGCTTCGCCTGCCCCCCGGAGGCGACCCTGCTCACCCTCACCCCGAAGGACCAGTAGCCCGGCAGTCCCCTTCGCGCCCCGGCGGCCCGCCCCTCCCCCGCCGGGACCCGTCGTACGACCATGGGCACGACCACTCGTACGGCGTTTCGTACCGTGGAGTGATGTTCGACCCGCACTCGCGCCCGTACTCGACCGCGTACACGGCCTCCTCCTCGACGCAGGTGCCCGCCTCCGCGGTCGTCCCTCCTCCCGTACGCCGCCGGTACGCCGCCGTCTTCCGTCTGCTGATCGCGCTGGCGGCCGCCACCGGCGTCGGCATCGACCTGTCCCTGGCGGATCCGGGCAGGGTGTTCTCCTACTTCACCGTCCAGTCCAACCTGCTGGTGGCCGTCGTCCTGGCGCTCTCCGCCCGGCGCGCCTGGTCCGGCCGCATGCCCCTGCCGCCCGCCCTCACCACCGCCGCCCTCCTCTACGTCCTGGTCACCGGCCTCGTCTACCACGTCCTGCTCTCCGACGCGGCCGCCCCCTTCTCGATGACCGGCTCGGACGCCGGCCGGCACGCGGTCGCCGACCAGCTCCTGCACACGGTGACCCCGCTCGCCGTGCTCGCCGACTGGCTGCTGCTCACCCGCCCCGGCGGCCTGCGCCCCCGCCACGCCGCGCTCTGGCTCCTCTACCCCGCCGCCTACCTGGCCTTCGTCCTCATCCGCGGCGCCGCCCTCTCCCCCGGCACGGTCGCCCGCTACCCGTATCCCTTCCTCGACGTCGAAGCGCACGGCTACGGCGCCGCCCTGGCCGACGCCGCCCTGCTCGGCGCGTTCTTCCTGGCCCTCGGCCTCCTCCTGATCGGCCTCGACCGCCTCCGCCCCGCCCTGGGCGAGCCCGGGAACCGGATTTCGCCTCCGGGCTCCGGTGGGCTAAAGTAAACGACGTCGCCGAGAGACACGGCGACATCGGGGTGTGGCGCAGCTTGGCAGCGCGCTTCGTTCGGGACGAAGAGGTCGTGGGTTCAAATCCCGCCACCCCGACAGAGAAGTACCAGGTCAGGGGCCTGATTCGAGAGATCGAATCAGGCCCCTGACTGGCTTTGTAGATCGTTTGGGAGAAATCTGGGAGACGATCTTGGTCGGGGTCTCCCAGGAAGGTGCACTGTGGGGAGTGGATGGCGCAGCCGTGACGTCCGATCCTCCTGTGCGTTCGTGAATCGCCACCTCTCACCGACCGGAAACGTGCTTCTCCCCCAGGACGGCAAGACGACATGGTTCGCACCCCGTTAGGATCACCGCCCATGGCCGCTCGACTCTCCGCGAACAGCTCCGACCACGCCTCCCGGGCCCGAGCGCTCGCACGGCGGATCCGGTCCCTGCGCGAAGAGCGTGGATGGTCGGTGGAGCGTCTTGCCAAAGAGGCAGGAGTCGGCACGAGCACCCTGAGGCGGCTGGAGAGCGAGGGAGCGATCCAGCCGAGTTTCTTCACGGTCGGCGACATCGCGGAAGCCCTGGACGTATCGCTGGAGGAGCTCTTCCGACAGGCGAAGCCGACGCCTGGGCTCTGGTCCGCGGGTTACGAGGGTCGCGACATCGGCTCCTTCGTCTCCTCCCTCCTGGATAGCGACATCCAGGTGGTTGCCGACGTACGGCTCACGCCGATCAGCCGCAAGCCCGGCTTCAGCAAGACCCGCCTCGGGCAGGCGCTCGCCGAGGCCGGCATCGAGTACACCCACCTGCGTGCGTTGGGGAACCCGAAGGACAACCGGGCTCCGTTCTGGGACGGCCGCGTGAGCGTGGGACGCGCCCGGTTCCGCAGCATCCTGCGCTCCGACGAGGCACAGACGGACCTCGATCGCCTGGCTGAGCACGCAGCACACTCTCGTGTGGCGGTGCTGTGCTTCGAGAAGGACGAGGAGCGCTGCCACCGCAAGGTCGTCCTGGACACGGTCCGCAAGCGGGCCGCGGTGGACGTGCGACCGCTGGCCTGATCCCTGCCACTCCCCGTGTCGTCGGTCTTGACCGACTACGGGCGCTCCCTTCCCATCTGAACCAGGGCGATTCAGGGGAGGGGGACAGCATGGCCGATGGCCGGCAGCGTGCCAGGATCATGATCACGGTCAAGACGTATCCGGAACTGTCGTCGAAGTACCGTGAGACGAGCTGTGTGGCCGGCATCCGGTTGGACCAGGGGCGCCCGCAGCATGTGCGGCTCTTTCCGGTCCCGTTCCGGCTGTTGGAGCAGGGCGCGCAGTTCAAGAAGTACTCGATCGTCGAGGTCGACGTCCGCCCTCACCACAGGGACAGGCGCCCCGAGAGCCTGCGGCCCGATCTCGACACGCTAAAGGTCATCGAGCAGGTTCCGTCTTCCGACGGCTGGAAGCAGCGGTACTCGTACGTCGAGCCGCTCGTCGCGCGATCGCTCTGTGCTATCAAGCGCGACCAGGAGGCCAAGGGGACCTCGCTCGGCATCTTCCGACCGGCGGAGATCATCGACTTCCGGCTGTCGGAGGCGGAGCCGTGGCCCGCTGCGAAGGCCGCCCTCGCGGACCAGCTGGACCTGTTCGATCAAGATTTGCGGCGCTTGGAGTGGGTGCCGTTCGAGTTCCGCTATCGCTTCCGCTGCGCGGACGACGCCTGCACGGGGCACGACATGGGGCTCAAGGACTGGGAGGCCGGCGAGTCCTACCGGAAATTCCGGCGCACCTACGGCGAGCAGGCCGTCCTGGACAAACTGCGCGAGCGCTGGTTCGACCGCATGGTCACCCCCGATCGGGCGATCCACTGCTTCGTTGGCAACATCGCGGCACATCCTCGCACGTTCATGCTGCTGGGGCTCTTCTATCCCCAGCGGAACGTCGTCGACTTCGTTCAGGACGACCTGTTCTCCGTGTGAGGGTCCCCTCCTCAGCGCGCGGCGAGGAGGCGGTCCAGCACCTGCACCGGGGACCGCGGGTGCATCGCGCGGCGAGCGTCGAGGGCCGCCTCCCACTGGTTGGTCAGGCCGGCGAGGAGACGGCGGCGCATGCCCGGAGTCACATGTGCGTAGCGAGCCGAGACGGAGCCGTCGAGGTGGCCCATGCGCTCGTCCATGAGGACCTTCTCCGTGCCGAGGTCCTCCATGAGCGTGCGGTGGGAATGACGCAGGCCGTGCGGGGTGAGGCCCTTGGCAACGGGGAGCCAGCAGGCATCGGCCCGCTGGCTCGCGTTCCGGCCGCGGACCGGGACGCCTGGCCACGGCTCGCCGAGCAGCGGCACGGGGCGCGGCTCCTGAGGTGCCTTCTTCGGATACCAGCCGGTGGCGGCCGGCTGGAAGAGCCAGGTGGCGAAGCCGTTGCGGCGCCAGTGAGCAGCCTCCTGGGAGGGGGCCGCGTTGCGTACGAAGGCGAGCTCGGCGACGGCGAGTTCGACGCGGACGCGGGTCTCCTCTCGTACGCGCTCGGGGTGGTTGAGCACGTTGGAGACCGTGCCGGTGGAGACTCCGGCGCGGCGGGCGACGTCGACGAGCTTCGCGCCGCCGTGTCCGCTGGTGCGGGCGGCGCCCTGGCCTCGGAAGACGTAAATCTTACCGTGGCAGGGGCACGGCACGGGCTTCGTACGGGCGATGTGGTCGGCGACGAGGGCGGACAGCCAGTCCGTGGCGTCGATGGTGCGGTAGCTGTCGTCCTTCGGCGGTACGCGCACCAGCTCGCCGGAATCGAGTTCGTACAGCTGCCACTCGACGCGGACGATTCCGGGGCGCGCGAACTCCGTCTCCAGGCCGACGATCTCGCCCCACCGCATGCCGGTGTACGTCTTGAGGATTACCGCCACGAACTCGTCGTCCCGCCCGGAGAGCAGGGCCGCCCGCTCGGCGATCAGCAGGGCACCGAGCGGGTCGGTGATGACCTTCTCGGGGCCGCGGTCGCGGGAGCGGCCGGCACGCTTGCCGCGTCCCCGCCGTCGGGCGGCGGGGTTGGATGCGATCAGGCCCTCGTCGATCGCGTCCTCGAGGATGAGGTGCAGGGTCGAGCGCCAAGTTTTCACGCTGGAGGGCGCGTACACGGCCTTCTCCGCCTTCTCCCAGCGCTCCACGTCCGAGCGGAGGATGCCGGAGAGGGACTTGTCCGCGAAGGTGGGGAGGAGGTGTTCCTCGATGTGACGCCGGTAGTTCTGCATGGTGGACGCCGCGAGGTCCTGGTCGGCGTACCAGCGGCTGGCGTACTCACCGAAGGTTTCCTGGCCGGCTGCGGGGTCCCGCCATTCACCACGCCGGACGGCGACCTCCTCAGCGTCGGCTGCTTGCTTGGCCTCCCGCTTGGTGGCGAACTTGACCACGGCGCCCGTCGGGTCGGAGACGGTGCCGTACTTGCCGTCGGCGAGCTTGTAGCGGCCCCGCCAGTAGGTGCTGCGCTTCTCCGCGTATCCCAAGTGTTGCCTCCCTTCTCTCGCTGGGGCTGTCTAGGCGGTGATGTCGTACTGGGACTGGGCCTTGAGCAGCCGACGCGGTGGCCGTGCGGTGAGCGCGGGTCCGGACGAGGCGGCGCCGGGCTCGCGCGCGATGGACACGGGGGCTGAGAGGCGAGGCGCAGGCCGTCGCGGGGCACGTGAAGGAAATTCCTCGTGGAGCCGCACTATTTCTACAACGTGTTCCGCCGTGAAGCGATAGGCGCCGCCCACGTACGTGAAGGGAATGAGCCGACGCCGGGCGCGCTCTTTGACCCACCAGACGGAACAGCCCAGGGCTTCGGCGACTTCCCGAGCCGTATGCAGGCGGGGGAGAGCGGGAGATATCACGGGATCGGACAACAGAGGAATTCCCTTTCCGGGGTCGCAAAGGAGACCCCACAACAGGCAGCCGGGTTCGGCGTCAGGACAATGATGCGGAGAATCCCCGGTTTGGCTAACCGGCGATCGTCGGCTATGTTCCGCCCGCTCCGACCGGCCCTGGGTGTGCGTGATGGCCGGCGAGGAGGGTGTGCGGTGGGGTTCCGAGGGCGGCGGCGATGGCGACGAGGTCGTCGATGTCGCAGCGGCGGACTGTGCGTTCGATGCGGGAGAGCGCGGTGAAGGTCATGGGGCGGCCCAGCGCGGTAACGCGTGCTGCGAGCTGGCGCTGGGAGTATCCGCGCGCGGCGCGGGTGCGCTCGATGGCGTGGGCGGCGGCTTGTCCGGCGGGTCCGATTTCAAGGGGGCGTGGCGGCATTGGTGTGTTGTAGCTTGCGTCGGGGCCGCTTGGGAACGCTATTCCTGTCTGCTGTGAGCGATGCGCCGACCACTGGTGGATTTTCGGGTTGATTTGGCCAACCGGGATTTCGGGTCTACCGTCAAGCGGCCGGATAGAAGTTGTGTCGGGGATTTGAACTAACACTGGACTTCTGGCCCCTGGGTGTGGCTGTGTTGTCCACGCACCCCGGCCCCGCCGGATTCCCTGCCCCCCGTTTCGAAAGGTGGTCGATCGGCATCGCCCGTATCCGCACGATCAAGCCCGAGGCGTTCGCGTCCGAGTCCCTCGCGGCCGTGTCCCTGTCCGCCGAGCGGACCTTCTTCGGCCTGCTCACCCTCGCCGACGACCAGGGCCGGTTCCGTGACCAGGCGGCCGTCATCGCCGGCCAGCTGTGGTCGCTGCGCCGTGAGCACGGCCCGGTGGAGGTCGAGGACGATCTCACCCAGCTCGACGCCGCCGGCTTGATCTGCCGTTACGAGGGCGACGACGGCAAGCGGTACCTGCACATCGTCTCCTTCGCCAAGCACCAGAAGATCAACCGCCCCAGCGGCGTCCGGAACCCCGCCTGCCCCCGCCACGACCTCGGCGCCACGCGTGAGCCCTCACCGCACGTGCACGGAGCAGTCACGGAGCCCTCCGTGAAGGGGCGGGGAGGAAGCACGGAGGCGGCCGTGAATGGCAAACCCGCAGGTCAGGTGCGATTCAGTGAGCCCTCACCGCAAGTGCGGGGAGGACTCACGGAGCCCGCGGTGAGCCCTCACGATCCGGATCTAGGACCTAGGAACAGGGATCTAGGAACTACCCCGTTGGGGGGCGCGAGCGCCCCCGCGCCGCAGACCGTCTCGGCGAAGGACCTCATCGGCGAGTACGCCGCCGCGTGCACCCACCGACCGCCCCGGGACGTCCTCAGCCATCTCGGCGGGCAGGTACGCAAGCTCCTCGACGAGGGCATCGATCCGGTCCACGTACGGGCGGGTCTCGCACGGCACCGGGCCAAGGGCCTGCACCCGAGCACCCTGCCCAGCCTCGTCCACGAGGCCATGAACGCCTCCGCGCCCGCGCCCGCCGCCGCCGCCCACCGGCCATGGACCAACCCCGCCGACGTGGCCGCCGCCTACGGAGGTGACCTGTGACCGCCACCCTCACCCGGGACCCGCACCAGGTCGGCCGGATAGCCGACCGCCTCGGCGCCATCCTGACCCAGCGGGGAATCGGCCCCGACGCCACCGCGCACGAGCCGCCGTCGGAGCCCGTCACCGCGCTGGAGCTGGCCGACGCCCGCATCCCTGCCCGCTACCGGCGCGCTCTGACCGACCACCCCCAAGTCACAGCCTGGGTGGACGAGATCGCCCGCGCCGGCCGCCCCGGACCGGCAGGCGCACCGGGAATCTCGGAGGGTTCCTCCCTGCTGATCGCCGGCCCCACCGGCACCGGCAAGACCCACCAGGCGTACGGCGCCATCCGTGGCCTCCTCGCAGTGGGGGTCCGGCTCCGCTGGGAGGCCGTCACCGCCGCCGACCTGCACGCCCGCCTGCGTCCGCGCTCTGGCTTCGACAGCGAACGTGAGCTGCAGGCCCTGGCCAAGTGCCCCCTGCTGCTCCTGGACGACCTCGGAGCGGCCAAGACCAGCGAGTGGACCGAGGAGCTGACCTACCGGCTCATCAACCACCGGTACGAGCACATGCGTCCCACCCTCATCACCACCAACCTGCCGACCCCCGAGCTGCGCACCGCGCTCGGTGACCGCGTCGCCTCCCGCCTCGCCGAGATGACCGAACGCGTCATCCTCACCGGCCCCGACCGACGCCGCCGGAGCACGCCCACCGGCTGATCGGGCCCGTGCGCGTGCCCCTCCCCCCTGCCTCGCTCACCACACTCTGCCCTTGGCGGCCCAGACCTCCCGGAGACCGAGCCAAGCGGCCACTCCCGCCCTTCATTTCCCCCAACCTTTGTAGGCCCACCCTGCCCTCCCCCGCTCTCACGCGCCTGGCTGCCCAGAGCGCCAGCATCTCGCTCCTCCCGGACTGGGTCACCTCCCCCGTAACGACAGCGGTACTGCTCGCCTTGCTCGTGCTCGCCGGATGGATGCTCCGCCAGCAGCGCCGTCAGCCGCCCGGCGCAAACCGCTGGCGCGGGACCGTCGCAATGCCGGTCGCCGCCATGGCCGCGCTCGGCTGCACCGCCTACAGCGCGGACACCAGCTGGCGGTTCGCCGCCGACTACCTGGACATGGGCAGCACCGTCGAGCGCGCCTTCATGTTCGCCACCGCCGAGCTAGCCCTGTTCGCTACCGCGCTGATGGCACGCCAGAACCTCAACGGGCCCGCACGCGCGCCGGGCGTGCCAGGCGTCCTCGTGTGGGTGCTCACCGGAGTGCAGATCATCCCCGCCTACGCCGAGTTCGGGCTCGTCGGCGGCACCGTGCGCGCTTTCGTAGGCCCGGTCATGGCCGCCATGCTGTGGCACCTGGCCATGGGCATCGAGCTGCGCCACCGCACACCGCAGGCCGCCTCGCGTGGTCTGGCCGCCGTCCTCGTCCGCCAGATGCGTGAACGGCTGCTGGCCCGGCTAGGCATCGCTGACCAGGACGCGGACGCCGCCCGGCTCATCCGCGAGCGTGCGCTGAGCGACGCCGTCACCCTGATCCTCCGCGCCGAATCGATGACCGACAAGCAGCGCGGCACATTGCGGGGCCGGCGCCTGTCCGATCGTCTGCACGAGGCGCTGGAGCGGGCCGACGTCGACGGAGACCCACTCCAAGACGAGTTGCTGCTGCGCAAGCTCGCCACCCGCAAGCAGGCTCTCGGCCTCGCCACCGTCGCACTGCCGCCACGCTGGCACGCTCCGGCCTCGTACACCGCCCGATACTCCGGGCAGAGCCAGCCGCCCTCCGCCCGCCCGGATCCAGCTCAGCGTGCAGAGGAGACTGCCCGCCCGCATCCATCGCACCCGGGCGACGACCAGACGCCGCCGACTGCCCGCCCGCAACCTGCCCGCCCGACGCCAGGACTGCCCACACGACGGGCAGAACCCGAAGACGGCCCACCGCGTACGGGCAGCGACACATCCGGCGGCGCCCCGGGCAGGCGCAAGCGAAAACCGGCTGCCCGGCAGAAACAGGAGGACCGCAAAGCGCGCGCCTCCGACGAGGTCATCCGCGAGTTCGCCCGCCGCGTGTACGAGGAGACCGGCCGCATCGGCCGCGACCGGGTAGAGGACGCCCTCCGCGACGCCGGCTACACCGTCTCCAGCGACGACGCCGGACGCGTCGTCCGCGAATTCAAAAACCAACTAAAGGCCGCGCCCAGCGACTCCGCTCCCTGAGCCCCACAACCAACCGCTCCCACAGCCACCACCCTGAGACGGAGGCTCGATGCACGACCCACACCGCGAGGACCCCACCACCAGCGACAACGCCCTACCAACCACCCCGTCCCCAGCGCGAGCAAGTTGGAGGTCCGGACACTCCCCCGCAGGGGGAGCGCCCGAACCCGACCCCGCCCCGGGGGTGGCGGGGCCCGTCCGGCACCAGGGGGCGCCGGACGGGAGGGCTGCGACCGAGGGCGGACCGCAGCCAGGCAAGGCCAGCCGCAAGGGCAAGGCCAGGAAGGGGAAGTCGCGTCCGCGTGACAAGAGGCAGCGCCCCGCGCACAGCGTCCGCCTCAACTTCCAGGAACTCGCCATCATCCGATCCGGCGCCGAGCACGTCGATATGAGCGTGGCCGGGTTCCTTGCCCACTCGGCCCTGGCCGCTGCCCGCGACCAGTCCCGCACCGCAGCGACCATCGCCACCGAGCGGGACATCCTGACGGCCCTGTTCGGTGTGCGCCGGCAGCTCGGCTGGGCGGGCAGCAACGTCAACCAGGCGGTCAAGGCACTCAACTCCGGTGTCGACGCACCACACTTCGCCGCCGCCCTCGCCGACCTGCAGCGTGCCGCGCAGGCCGTCCAACGGGCAGCCGACAGGGTCGCCAACGGGCAGGAGGGCGAGGCGGCTTGATCCCCCGGATCCACCAGCAGGGCAGCAACACCCTCGGGCTCCTGCACTACCTGTACGGCAAGGGCACCCACGAGGAGCACATCGATCCACACCTGGTCGCTTCCTTCGACAACATGGCCCCCGACCCCGGACGTGACCCCTCGGCAACAAAAAGGGACCTCCAGCACCTCCTCGACCAGCCCCTGTCCCTGCTCGACGCGGACCGGCGTCCCGACCAGCACGTCTGGCACTGCTCGGTGCGCGCCGCGCCCGACGACCCGATCCTGTCCGACGAGCAGTGGGGCGACATCGCCCGCCGCATGGTCGCCGCCACCGGCATCGATCCTGGCGATGGCGCAGGCTGCCGCTGGGCCGCCGTCCGCCACGCCGACGACCACATCCACATCATCGCCACCCTCGTACGGGAGGACGGCCGCCGCCCGGACCACCACCGCTCCGGCAAACGCGCTCAGGCCGAGTGCCGCCTGCTCGAAAAGGAACTCGGCCTGCACCAGGTCGCGTCTGGGGACGGCACCGCCGCCAAGCGGGCTACCAGTGCGGAGCGGCACAAGGCCGAACGCGAGGGTCGAGAGCGCCCGGCGCGCGAGGAGCTGCGGGAGACCGTACGGCGTGCGGTGGCCGGCGCAACGAGCGAGGAGGAGTTCTTCGACCGGCTGGCCGCCGCCGGTCTTCTGATCCGCAAGCGCATTGCGCCCTCCGGCGACCTGCTCGGCTACAAGGTCGCCCTCGCCGACGACCGCAACAAGGACGATGAGCCGGTCTTCTACGCCGGTTCCACACTCGCACCCGACCTGTCGTTGCCCCGCATCCGCGAACGCTGGACCCTTCCGGCGGAGGCTGCCACTTCGGCGGACGGCTCCGGGCTGGAGCAGCCCACCCTGCCGCCCGTGACAGGTCCAGCGTTCGCGCGGCGCCGGGCCACCGCAGCCACGTGGCAGGCCCTGCTGATCATCGACCACGGCGACGACGGCACAGCAGCAGCGCAGATCGCTGCTGCAGGGGAGGTCCTGGACGCGCTCGCCAAGACCTCCGCCGCCCACACCCACGCTGAACTCCGCAAGGCGGCCTTCGTGTTCGAGCGGGCCAGCCGCTCCCACGTGAAGGCCGTCCGCGGGCACGACCGCGCCCTGCGCCAGGCCGCCCGCGATCTCATCCACAGCGGGCCCGCCCTCGGCCGCGGCGAAGACGGCGCCACCACCGCCATGCTCATCGACATGGCCTTCTTCCTCGCCATCGCCACGGCGAACTGGCACGCCAAGAGGCACCACAGCCAGCAGGCCGCCGCCGCCCGGCAAGCTGCCGAACACCTCCGCGCCGCCTACCAGGCCGCCGCAGCCCACCCCATGGCCATCCTCGGCCAGCGAGGCCATCGTCTGGCCCCGCGTGTTCGGCAACGGCAAGCCGACCTTCTCCACGAGGTGCTGCCGGAGCTGGCCGAACGAATCCGGACCGAACCCGGCTGGCCCGCCCTGGCCGCCACCCTCGACGACGTCCAGAGAGCCGGCCACGACCCGGCCGCCCTGCTTGCCGAAGCCACCCGACGGCGCGAGCTCGGCACCGCCACGTCCGTCAGCGACGTTCTCGTGTGGCGCCTGCGACGCAGCGCCCACTTGCCCGCCCTACCCGAAAGCCCCCACGGCACCCCGACCCGAGGCAGTCGGCGCACCGTGTACCCGGCGCCCTCCACACAGCCGGCGCCCAGCTCAGCGAACGACTCCAGCCGTCGGCGCTAACCGGCAAGGCGGGCGGAACATAGCCGACGATCGCCGGTTGGGCAAACCGGCGATCCTCCAGACCATTGATGCCTGCACCCACCCAAACTCCTGTTAGGAGCACCCGTATGCCCAATTCCGAGAACCGACCCCGCCCCGACATCGTCGCTCTCCTCTGCGACGCCGACTTCAAGCGCCGACGTGACACCAACACATGGACCCACCGCGACGGACGCCCGTTCAGCAAGGAGGAACAGGCCCTGGCCTTCACCGCCACCCGAGTCGAACTCGTAGGGGTGAACGAATAGCTTGCGCGCTATCGGGAGTACCTGCGCACGGTGGAGGAAGCGCCGGAGGCTCTGCAGCACTTCCTCGCCCCGTTCATGGAGCAGCTCACCGAGAAGACCCTCGGCAACGCCGTCCAGCTCATGAACGAGGACGACCGGACCGAGTTCGATCGACTGCTCCGCCTCGTAGCAGACCCGGTTCGTCCGTTCGCCCCGTACGCCTTCTGACGAGGGTCGGTCGCCAGCGCCCAGCGTGAGGATGCGACCGGCCCCTGGGATGGATGCCAGCATCTGACACCGAGGTGTACGGCGTCCCGGTAGCCGACAACCGCGAGCCGTGGCGCACGGGCTTCGCCAGGACAGGACACGCATCGAAGCCGGGCTTCCCGTCGGGAGGCCCGGCTTCGATGTGTTGAATGGCCCTTATTAGGCGCGTCCGGTGGGTCGCGGATTTGTGCGGGCGCCAGCGAGGCGGTAGGGCGATGGAGTACCGGTGGTTTTTCGAAGCTCCATCGCCTGCGTCACGCGGTCAGCTGGCCGCGAGACGAGCTCTCTTCTCGGCACACGGTTCGGCCTGCCAGCCAGGCAGGAACGCCGAGAGCACTGGGTCGCTTTCGATCTTCTGCTGGGTGAGCCGCATGCCTTCGTCGATGATCGCGTCCCACTTCTCTGTGGCGAGCTCGACGCGGCAGGGCAAGTCCTTGATGATCTTCTCGTCCACGGTCAGGTAGTTCGAGGCCCGACTCCTAGCCCCGCGGCCCGTAGGCACGTAGGCGTCGGCGCCGGCCTGGTCTGGAAGCAGGGAGATGAGGACCGCGTCCCCGTCCTCGGCGATCCTTCGGGCCGCCTTGTGGGCTGCTGAGACCTCCGTCTTGGAGGGGTCTCGATGCAGCATCTCGATCAGGGTGCCGCGGATGCTGACCGTGTCCCGACCGGCCAGCGCCTTTTGTAGGGCCTCGTGGAAGGTCTCCGTCATCGATGTCATGACCGCGATTGTCACGACTGGCTGGCCTGGGGCCATGCGCTCGAGGTCGGCACCCGGTATGTGTTCCCCCATTCGGCAGAAACGTGCTGGGCGTCGCCGCCGACGGTCCCGCCAGTCGGGCGGAGGCCGGTCTTCAGCTCGTCACTGACCCATCGGACAGGATCCCTAGCTGGCTGGAGCGCACAGGAGCCGGTCGCGTGTACTCTCCGGCAGCACCCGGCGCAGGACCGGTGCGCTGGAACTGAGGGAGTCGGCGAAGGCGGCGACGAGGTCGTGCGGCACGCTGGGGCCGAAGGAAGCCGCCCACAGGTATCCCGCGCCGAGCACCGGCTCAGCCCACGCCTGCCATCCAGCAAGGACCGCCTCGTCCGCCTCAGCCACCAGCGCCCGAGGGTCGGCGTCCTGGATGAGGGGCGGCACCTCCCCGAGGCGGATGTGGGAGGCGAAAGTCGGATCGACCGCTCCGGCGCCGGGCTGGTCGACGTCACGCAGCCACCCGTGCGCCGTAACGGCGTCGAGGACCAACTCGGAGCCACCGAGCGAAAGGGCGGGCTGATCGCGGGCGTCGAGAGCAGCGAGGAAGTCGGCGAGGACCTCTCCGGGGACTTCGGGGGTGAAGTAGGCCGACCACTGGGCGAGCGGACTGCTCAGGCCCGCGCGAGCGGAGACCTGCCAAGCGATCGGCAGGTTTCCCAGGTGGAACGGCTCGTCCGGCAGAACCCACTGCGCCCACCGCAGGGAGTCGGGACTGATGTGCAGGACGGTGCTGCGCAGGACCTGACGGTCCTCCGGCGCCTCATCCGGCACCTGGCGACCACGAACGATCGCCAGGCTCGTCCAGCCCAGGCCGGCGAGTGTGTCGGCGACAGCGTCGTACAGACGTCCGTCGTCACCAGCCAGGTGACGGGGGCCAACCCAGCACGCGGACGGGTCGCCGGTCGGGGCGAGCGGTTCGAACGGGAAGTCGGGATGCAGGGCGCCTCCAAAGGCGTGGGGGTTTCATTGCCGCCGGTGCCTGGCGGCTGGTCAGGAATGCCGTGCCGGTTTTGCGGCGGCCTTGGGTGGCAGATGACCGGTCTTCGTTTCCACATGGCGGCCTGGCGAGGCGACGGCCGAGCCGCCCGAGGGCCGCCGACTCGAGCCTCTGCTGTCACACCTGCTGGAGGTCTCCAGCACGCGAGCGACTGCGGCGGCGACGACATCCGCCGGCGTCTCGGTGTCGAAGGACATCTGGTAGCCGCGCACCTTGGCCGTACCGGTGACGGCGATCTTCCACCCCTCGCCGTCGGTACCAGGACGGCCGGACGGGAACCATCCGAGATAGAAGGAGCCGTCCTTGGAGTTGACGTGTACGTCCGCGCGGTCATCGACGACCAGGTTGAAGTCGTCGGCGCAGAACTGATCCATTACGAGCGTGGGCTGGCCCGGGCCGAGCTGCCACTTACGCAACCGCAGGGCCTCGATGGTGGTGGAGAATCCGGGACTCGGGGGTTCCGGAATCACGGGCGATCACCTCTTTGACCTGGTGGTTTGCAGGAGGGTCGTCCACGTTGACATGCCGTTGCAGCGTTGGCCAGTCGTTCACGGATCTTTGCTGTCTGCCCCGGGCGAACTGCGACGAGGCGTGAGACAGCGTCGTCGTACGGCGGAGAAACGGCGTGCGCGTGGTGGGCAGAATGCTGATAGTTGCCGCATGGATGCGATCGAGGCCGCACATGCCGTTGTAGTTGAACACCACCCCGACGCCCAGGCTGCCTTCTTGGGAGGCAGCGTGGTGACGGGCCGCCGCACGGCAATGTCGGACCTCGACATCGTGGTCCTGCTCCACGGAGCCCCAGCCCCGTACCGGGCCAGCCTCCGAAGTGACGACTGGCCGGTGGAGATGTTCGTGCACACCGAAGCGACGTGGTACGCGTACGTTGAGCGGGAAGTACGCAAGCGCCGGTCGCCGCTGCTTTGGATGTGCGCCGACGGTGAGCTGCTATTCGACGCTGACGGAGTCGGCGCGCGCATCGCAGCGGAGGCCCGAAAGCTGACCGCCGCAGGGCCACCCATGGTGTCGGCCGATGAGATTGACGATCGCCGCTACGCGATCACCGACCTCCTCGACGACCTCGCAGGAAGCAGCGACCAAAGCGAGCGAATGTTCATTGCCACCGAACTGGTTCGACGCACAGGCGAGTTGGCACTAGCCATCAGCCACTCGTGGGGCGGGGGTGGAAAGTGGCTCGCACGCCGTCTGGAGACGACCTCACCGGGGCTCAGCTTGCGACTGCACCGTGGCCTGCGGGAGGTGTTGGAGGGGCGGGTAGAGCCCCTCGTAGCCGCTGTCGACGAGGTGATCGGGCAGGCCGGTGGTCGGTTGTGGGTCGGCTACAAGCGTGGTGGGACTTCGTGAACCTGGCGGGGACCGAGATACGAGGGCGGCGAACGGCGCACTGGTCATCGGGCGGCGGACCTCCTGCGGGTCGGTGGCCTCCTCGCAGGGATCCGGAGCGGCTGCGGCAGTGCGTGCGCCACCGAAAGGCGTAGAAACCGCATAAAGCGCCATGGCATCGAGCGTGTCCGGCCCATGGGGTGGTCGTGGCTCAAGCCCCCGGCCACGAGGCTGGTCGCGAGTCACTCGCTCAAGGATGGCTGCCGGTAGCCCTGATGCTCATGGGCGTTCGTGATCACAGGGTTCGAGGGGCGACAGGCGCTCCAGCGAGACCGCCGAACCGCTGTCGCCTTCGCCTCCGCCCGCCTGATCACTGCGAGTATGGGCGGGTGAGTGCTGACGTGTTGGGACGCTGGGTGCCGGATCGTCCCGAGGATGTGGCCGCGGTCTTCGCCATGGCGGACTTCCCATGGTGGATCGCCGGTGGCTACGCGATCGAGCTCGCGGTCGGCCGGGAGCTGCGCGCACACGGCGATCTCGACGTCCTCGTCCTCCGGCGTGACCAGGCCCGGGTACGGAACCTCCTGGCCGACTGGGACCTGTACGTGGCCGACCCACCCGGCCAGGGGGAGCTGCGACCGTGGCGTCCTGGAGAGCTCCTACGGCCGCCGCTGCACGACATCTGGTGCCGCCGCACGCCGGAGGCGCCCTGGTCGGTGCAGCTCATGCTGGACGAGGCCGAGGGCACCCAGTGGGTCTCGCGGCGCACCCCGGACATTCGCCTCCCGATCGACCGGCTCGGGCGGACGAGCGAGACGGGCATCCCGTATCTCGCGCCCGAGGTGCAGCTCTTCTACAAGGCGAAGGCGACCCGGGACAAGGACGAGACCGACTTCACAGCGGTACTACCGCTGCTCGACGCTCCGGCACGCGCCTGGCTGGCGGACGCGATCAAGGTGACCGCGCCCGGCCACCCCTGGCTCCGCCAGCTCCTGCCGGTCAGCCGAACGTGAGCAGCGGAACGTCGTAGAGGTCGGGGTTCCGGGGCGAGGTCATCGTGGGCGACGTGACCTCCACGATCAGCAGCTCGCTGAGGAACTGCACCTTGACGCTGAGGAGGTGGCTCGTCCTGCCGTCGGCCGACTGGGCCTTCAGGCCGGCGGAGACGTGGATGTGCGGGAGGATCCCGCCGGTGGCGCGAAATGGGCTCGGCGAGGGAGTCGCGGCCCAACTCGCTCTTCCGGAGACCTCGTGGACACTCCAAAAACGGGCTTCTGTGTGGTCAGGGCCGAGCAGGCGGCAGCGTGGCGGGCCGATACCTCGTCGGATCCATCGATTTCGAGAAGCGTGGGCGGACAGGGCCAGGGGTCGAAGCCAGAAGGGAGGTCCGTCCACGCACCCCACGGCTCCAGGTCGCACTAGGTAGGACCTGGCCCCGCTCGGTGCATGGAACACGTCAGCGAGGAGTCGCGTCGCGGCCAGGGCTATGGCCGAACCTGGATCAGAGCGTGAGTGCCGCTGGTACGCCACGCCGCACCGGACTGTTCGAGGGCGTCCAGCGTTCCGTGGTCCAGGCCGACGATGACGTCGGACTTCAGGGTGCGGAGGGCTGCGACGGCCCCTGGGAAGTACGCGGTGAGGTCGGCGAACGGCGCCGTGGCGTCCCAGAGCCGGTCGCCCACCAGGCGGCGGTAGTTGAGGTCGCCCTTCAGGATGGTGAGCGTGGCGGCCTCGAACTCGCTTCGAAGGTCCTCGGACATCTCTTCGTACGGCAGCGGAGCGCAGAAGAAGGGGTGGGTGCGGACCTCCAGGCGTCCTGACGCCATGGCCTTCCACAGTCGGCCGCCGATCGTGCCTGCTTCGCCGGATGCCTCGGTGAGGCGGCGGAGGCAGTCGACGACGTCCGCCGTCATCGCGTCGGAGACGTAGTACGGGTACGGCTTGACGTGGAGCACGACCCGCTCGGCGTGCCGGCGTTCGAGGAGGTGATCGATGAGGATCAGGTCCGGGATCAGCTCGCGGCCGGCGTTGTCCGCCACCACGGCGACGGTCGCGGGCGCTCCGGCGGGCAGGAGCTGCCAAAGCACGCCGCTCTCGTCAGCGACGAGAGCGGAGGTAGCTTCGCCGGTCGCTGGCTCCCCCGCCGAGACACGGAAGCCGAGGTCCGCGCGGTTGCCCCAGAGCGAGGCGTGGAGCAACGCCGTGGCTCGCTCGTCCGCAGGTCCGTCGGCGAGCGCGTCCAGGGACCGCAGCTCCTCTTCCACCGCCTCGCTGCGAAGTTCGGCCTGCTTGAACGGAGCGAAGGGATCGACTCCCTGCCACGGGCCGGTACCGAAGTACTCGATGGCGGCGAGGAGCCTGCGGTAGAAGTAGCTCTCCGCCCATAGGAACGGGGCGTCGAACCAAGGTCGCCCGAAGTGCTCCCGCCCCCAGTCCGTCCACTGCCCGTGATCGTGCTCCGCAGGAGCGAGCGGTTCGACAACACCGTTGGTGATCTCGTCCAGCAGGGCATCGAGGGCCTCGTGCTGTCGGCGCCCGTACGGGAAGGCGTCTCGCACCTGCTGGATCAGGGCCGGGTGGCGTTTGGCCAGGACGCCCCAGGCGAACGAGCCGGGCTCGTTACTCAGGATGACTGGCGCCTCGCGGTCGGCGGTCTGGCCCGAGCTGATGTCGGCCCCTTCGTCCGCGGTGCTGGGAGTCTTCTCTGTCATGGTGTCCAAGCCCTTCGCTTGTTGCTCATGAGTCCTTGATCTTCAGGGCCACGACCCCCGCCGCACTGCCGACCAGCACCTCGCCCGTACGAGGTTCGAAGGCCGCGCAGTGCAAAGAGGCGTCCACCCTGACCTTGGCGATCTGGCGCTGCTCTCCGAGCGCCCACAGGCGCACCGTCCCGTCCGCCGCGGCCGACACCAGGCGGTCCTCGTCGTTGAGGAAGCCCAGCATGAGGATGCGGCCGGTGTGCCCGGAGAGGTGGGAGGTGAACCTGTCCGTACCCAGGTGCCGTACGGCGATATCGCCGGTTCCCGCCCCGACCGCGACGCGATGCCCCGGTTCGTCGACCGTGACGGCGCGGGCCCACCCGCTGGGGCTGGAGAACCGGCCCTTGAACTCGCCGGTGAGGGCATGCCACACGCGTACGGAGCCGTCGCCGCCACAGGCAGCGAGGAGATCTCCGCTGTCGTCGAAGGCAAGCGAGCGCAATCGGCCAGCATGAACATCCTGGCTCCACAGCAGCGCCCCGGCGGAGAAATCCCAAACCCGGATGTGTCCGTCGCCCGTGCTTGCGGCAAGTCGGGATGTCGAGCGAGCCATCGCCACGGCCCACGTACGCGGGGTGTCCTGGTTCAGGATGAGGGACCACGCCTTGTCGAGCAGCGACCAGACCCTGACCGCTCCGTCGCCGCAGGCGGCCGCGACGTGCTCACCGCTGCCTGCCAGGGACCAAACTCGCCCATCGGCTGCGGCGAGCCTCCTGCTGACCGTCCCGGTCGAGGTGTCGATGACACCGATGCCGCCGGCACCGTCGCCGACCACAGCGGTACGGCCGTCGGCGGCGAACTGCGTGGACCACACAGTGTTCGAGCCACTGGCCAGCGTCCTGAGCCTGCTCCTGCCCACCGTCCAGACGCGAACAGCACCGTCCTCACATCCCGCTATCACGGAGCCGTCGCCTGTTCTGGCGAGTGAACGCACCCAGTCGACGCCCGGAGGAGGCTGAGTCTCGCCCGCTGGGCCTTCCGCTGAGAACGCCTGGATCCTCGGCTCTTCGGTGGCGGCGACGATGGCATCGTCCGAAGACAGAGCAACGGCACGCACGCGCGCCTTGAGATCGGCGATTCGGCGAACGAGAGCGAGCTGGCCATCCGCCGCGTCCCACACGGCGATGGAGCGGTCACCTGATCCGGAGACCAACAGAGAGGAGCCGGGGGCGAAGGCCACGGAACGTACCCAGTCGCGGTGAGCGGCGCGTTCGTCCAGGAGACGACCTGTACGCAGGTCGAAGAGGCGGACGAACTCGTCCTCGCCGGCCACGGCCACAAGCGAGTGGGAGTCTCCTCCAATCGCCACGGACCAGACGGGAGTGCCGACCGTACGCATCGACCGCACGAGCACGAGCCTGTCCACGTCCCACACATGCACAGCTCCGTCCTCGGCCCCGGAGAGCAGGAACGGGCCGGATGGGGAGAAGGCGAGGCTGCGGATGCGGCGATTGTGCCCGGGCAGCACCCCGATGGGTTCTCCGGTGTCGGTACGCCATAGTCGGATCGCCCCGTCGTCTCCTGCCGAAGCGAGGACCAGCCCGTCCGAGGAGAGCGCGGTGGCGAACACCCACCCGATGTGCGCCTGATGGGCTCGGAGTAGCCGACCGGTGTCGACGTTCCACAGCCTGACCACTCCGTCCTCGCCACCCGACGCGACCATGTCGCGAGCGGCGCAGACGCTGACAATCGCACCAATGTGGCCGGGGGCCGCTCCCGTGGTGTCGTCCTCGGGAGGCAGTAGCCACTTCGGGGCGAGCACCACCTCCGCACCAGTGACGCGTTCGAGGGTTCGCGTGGCCTGGGACAGAGGTGAGCGCCGCAGCACGATGGAAAGCGTCGAGGCGATGTCAGCCGGGCTTTCCAGTCCGCTCAGCAGGTACCCGGCGCCGGTCAGGGCGCGGGCGGTCAGCCACTCCTCACGCTGGGGGTGGCCGGCCTCGCGCCGCCCTGGCAGAGCGTCGAGGACGGCGGCGTCCGCGGTCAGGTGCTGGTGTCCGACGAGCGCGACCTTGCGTACCACGTACGACGGGGACGCCAGGAGGCTGACGAGCTCGGCGTCGAGCTCGGCTTCACGCAGGTGGTAGGGGAGATGGCGCCACAGGTAGCCCTCGGTCTCGTCCAGCGTCTCCCACGCGCCCTCGATGCCGTGCCGGTATGACTCGATAAGGGACCGGTGAAGGGCCGCCCAATGATCGCCGATCAGGTGGCGCAGGTAGGACCGGAACACATCATGCAGCACGATGGCGTCCCGGTCGGCGAGATAGGCGCTGATCAGGGACCGGTCGGACAGCAGTCGGCAGAACTGCCTCACCACGTGAGGCGCCCATCCGTGCGCTGTTCGCCACCAGTGAGTGAGCACCGACACGGGGATCGGCAGCGACGGCGGGAAGACCGCGAGCGAGAGGTACCGGTCCCGCAGGTCCGAGTGGCCCGCGATCGAGACGCTTTCCTCAAGGCTGCGGAGACTGGACGCGAGGGCCTGCCCGATCGCGTTCTTCCGCTGGTCCGAGTCCCAGACGTCGAATGCCTGGGGGCCGTACGCACGGATCGTCGCGCTCGTCTCAGCCACCACACGACCGGCCGGGGCACCAGAGACGACCTCCTGTGCGACGTTCGCCCCGACGATCGACGCCAGCAAGGGCCATCCTCCGCACGCGCCGGCAAGGCGCGCGGCTTCCGCCTGGCCCAGGTTCCCAACGTTGCGGACGAGCAGCTCCCGGATCTCGCCCGGCGCCATGGGACCCAGCCGTACGAGCCTGGCGGCGCTGGGGCACACGCGCACGTTCCTGGTGGTGACGAGCCGTACGCAGTCCTTCCCACCCAACAGGAATGGGCTTAGATCGGCCGCGGACCAGACGTTGTCGATGACGAGGAGGGCACGCCGTCCCTGGAGCAGACGAGCCAGGTGGAAGCCGGCCTGCTCCGGATCCGCGAAAGAAGGGCGGCTGCCGTCCAGATGAACGCACAGGTCGGAGATCAGCTCGACAACCCTCGCCGCTGTGCACCCCTCGCCTGTCTCCACCCACAGGAAATCCGAGAAGGAGTTCCGTACACGAGGGTCGTGGCATACCTGCGTCGCGAGCGTCGTCTTCCCGAACCCGCCGGGACCGCACAGGGCGACCGTGGAGGCGCTGTTGTCCGCCGACGCCTCCCGTAGGACGGCGACGAGCCCCTCGAAATCATCTGACCTGTGCACCAAGCCGGGCTCCGGGACGGGTATCGGGAGGTAATGGTCCGGTGCGGGCGCGGCAGAGGACATCGGAGCACCAACAGAGTCCCAGAAGCGCTGCCGCACCTCCGCGTCGCTCCGCTCCAGCGCCGTATCCAATAACGCCTGGGAATCCGGGGTGAGAACGATCTCCTCGCCTCGGGCCTCCCAATTGGACACCGTCCGGTCGCTGACGCCGAGGTAGGCGGCGAAACGACGCACGCTCCGACGCGTCGCGAGCCGCAGAGCGCGCGCCTCCCTTCCGGTCCAGCGCTGCACTGTGGCCACCGAAGCTCCTTCGACCGACACCAACGACGGTAACAGCGTAGGGCGGTCTGACCAGGGGCGTAGGGCCTTCGCTTCGACAGAAGTTCAGCACCGATTCGGCACCCGGGTGGTCCCGCACGGCGAAGCCAGCAGTCCCGCGATCGCCCGCGTGAGCGACGGCGTTGCCACGCGAGTGCGGCGCGACGGCATCCCGCTGTCCCGCACCGCTCGGCAGTCTGCTCATCACGGAGCGCTGCCGCTCCGCGTGGACGACGAAGGGGTGGTTTCAGGTGATCGGAACGAAGCAGCATGGCGGTGAGGGCGGGTGGTCCGATAGGCAGATCGCCTACTACCGAGCGCGAGCCGGCGAATACGACGACTCCTACAGCGACCGCATGCCCATGCCTCAGCTCGCGCACGTCCTCGACGGCCTGCCGATCCGCGGCGACGTCCTGGAGCTGGCGTGCGGTACCGGCCAGTGGACCCGACTGATCTCCGACCGCGTACGCAGCCTGACCGCCCTGGACGCCGCGCCGGAGATGCTGTCCGCGGCCCGAGAGCGGATGCACGGAACCGCGACTCGCTTCATCGAGGCGGACATCTTCAGCTGGGAACCGGATCGCCAGTACGACACCATCTTCTTCGCCTTCTGGCTGAGCCACGTGCCGCCTGTGGAGATGGAAGCCTTCTGGGACCTCCTGAGGTGGACGCTGGCGCCGGGCGGCCGCGTGGTGTTCCTGGACGACGCGCCTGCCAAGGCGGAGATCGAGGAGGGCGTTGCCGAGGCCCAGGTGCCCACGGTGCGCCGCAGGCTCGCCGACGGATCCCACCACCTGGCCGTGAAGGTGCTGCGTGACGCCGCCGCCCTCACCTCGCAGCTGCGCGACTTGGAATGGGAAGCCCAGGTCGAGTCGATCGACCGGTACCACATCGCTGGTGTCGCTCGCCCCTGGACGAGCGAATGACGAGCATGAGCGGCTACCCGGCCCGACCCAGCGTCCGCGCCGGCGAAGTGCTCCGGCTGCACATCTCCGCTTCGGCCCCGCGCTTCCACGTCGACTTCTACCGCTGGGGCGCGACGCCCCACCACGCCGGCCATGTCGAGTGGCCCGGCGGCACCGCAGAGTCCGGCACGTTCGACGCGGACTGGCGGTGGCCCGCCTACGAGTTCCTCGTGCCCCCCGAGTGGAGGTCCGGGGTCTACATCGCGGCGCTGAGCACGGAGCCGACATCGGACATGCCGCCGATGGACTCCCGTGAGGCGCGGATCCTCTTCGTGGTCACACCCTCCGCGCCGTCTGGCCGCAAGGTCCTCTTCAAGATCCCGACCTTCACCTACCACGCCTACAACACGGCAGGGGGAGGCAGCCTCTACAGCGCCGCCCAGGTCACGATGCTCCGCCCCGGAGGCGGCGTCGGCGGCCCCGTCAAGGGCCTACCCGACCCGTACGACACCGCCTCCCCGCGGCAGACCTTCGCTCACTGGGACGCCCCCTTCATCGCGTGGATGGAGATGAACCGGATCGAGAGCGACTTCTGCACCGACCTGGACCTTCACGAAGGCCGACACCTCCATGACGGATACCGCCTCCTGGTCGCCGCCGGCCACGACGAGTACTGGAGCGCCGAGATCCGTCGAAACGTCACCGCGTTCCGGGACAGCGGAGGAAACATCGCCAACTTCGGCGCCAACACCTGCTGGTGGCGAGTACACGTGGCGCCGGACGGAGCCGGGCTGCGCTGCGACAAGTTCCCGCCCGGAGCCTCGGCCGGGAAGGACCCGGACAGCTCGTACGGCTGCCCGGATCACTGGTGGGAGTCGGAGCCCGAGAACTCCCTTCTCGGGGTGAGCTACCGAAACGGTGGTGGCCACTGGGACGGCCCGCGTACTCCCCTCGGGTTCACCGTCACGGATGCGGACCACTGGCTCTTCTCCGGCACGGGCCTGCGGACGGGCGACGTCGTCGGCCGCGACGGCGCGCTGGTCGGCTACGAATGCGACGGGGCGGCGTACGAGCTCGACGCGTCCGGCCGACCGCGCCCGACAGGCCGAGACGGGACTCCCAAGGACTTCGAGATTCTCGGCATCGCGCCGCTGCCCGGCGATTGGAACTTCGCGGCTCGGGAGGCGATGGACAGTCCTCGGGCAGCGACCCTCGGCCTCTACACGGCGAACGGCACGGTCTTCACCGCTGCCACGACCGACTGGGCCCGGCTTCTGGCCACCGCCCCGCGGGTCGCAGCCATCACCCGCAACGTCTTCACCCGTCTCTCCTGACCGAAGGGATCATCGTGTCTGGAAACGTACGGCCGCTCAATGTGATCATTGGCGTCAACGGCATCGGCATGGGTCACTCGGTCAGACAGAGCGTGATCGCCCAGTACCTCCGCGACCGCGGGCACGAGGTGCGCATCGTCACCAACGGCGGCGCCCGCGTGGAGTACTTCCGGGACCTCGGCTTCCCCGCTTGGGACGCGTGGATGCCGACGCTCCTCGCCCGCGCGGACCGCATATCCGCGAGTGACGCCGTACGCGCGAACATCTGGCAGGCCCCCGCCGGCCTTGCCAAGCACATGCGCCTGCGCCGAATCGTTCGCGAGACCGGCGTCCCCGACGTGTTCATCACCGACTACGAGCCCAACACTCCACGCCTCGCGTATCACTTCGGCAGACCGCTGATCTCCGTCGACCAGCAGAGCAAGTACCGACACCTCGACCTTCCGACCGTCGGCCGATACGCCAGGACCGCTGACGAACAACGCCTCCGCTACTTCGCGCCGCGCGTCGACCGGTCGTTCATCTGCTCCTACGTCCCCCTGAAGGCGGACGACCGACGGCTGGAGTTCATCGCCCCGGTCATCCCCGACTCGGTACGTTCCACGCCGGTCACCACCGAACCCCTCGCCACGGCATACTTCTCGCGCTACTTCGACCACGGACCGGAAGAGTCCGTCCGAACGCTGACCGCCGTCTTCCGCCAGTACGTCCCAGACCGCGCCCTACGGATCTACGTGCAGCCGACGGAGATCGGCAAATTGCGCCAGTACGCCGACGGCAAGATCGAAATCCGTACCTTCGACCGCGAGGCGTTCATCAGGGACATGGCGCGGTCCGAGGCTGTCTTCTCCAACGCCGGCTTCAATCTCATCAGCGAAGCCTTCGTCCTCGGCAAACCGGTCCATCTGATCCCGCTGCCCACGTACGACCAACACTGGTGCGCCAAGGTCGTCCACGTGGCGGAACTTGGCACATCGGTGCCCCGCATCGACGGCGGAGCGGTGCTCGACTTCCTCAACCGAAATCGAGAGCTCCGCGCCAACGTCGTACGCCACCGGGACGAGCACCTCGCGGTCGACCCCCGGGAGCGGATCGCCGCCTACCTGGAGAGCCTGCCCACAGCCGGTTCTCCGATCTTCGCCCCGACCACACGGTAGGCGCGCCATGGGAACGCCACCGCTCGCCGCGTACCTGCACACCACCGTGACCGTCACCGCTGTGGTGGCCTGCTACCGCTTCATGATCTCGCCGACTGTACGGGCCATCGCGGGCCGTCCTACCCCGTTGATCCTCGTCACGAGCATCGCACCCGCCGTACTGCTCATCCTCCTGCCATCGCCCGATCCCGGACCGATCCGGTGGTTCGCCCTGTTCGTGATCACGGTGCTCACCTGGCAGGGCGTGACGAGCGACTACGACGTAACGGAGCCGATCGGACCGCAGCGCCTGGACAAGCAGCTGCTTTTGGTGCTGGGTGCCGTTTCGTGCTTCTGGCCTCCGGCTCTCATGGCTTGGATGGGGGTGTACTGCGGCAAGCTCCGAGGCTGGAAGCACCACGCGATGATGCCGTTGCGGCTGCTCAAGGCATACCTCGCCTGGTTCGTCGTGGCGACCCTCTGCGAGACTTCGGGCTCGTCGCCGGCCCTCCTGCTCGTGCTCGGCTGCGTCTCGCTCTCTCATTACGTGAAGCCGGCTTGGAGCAAGGCCCGACTCGGGCCGCGACCCTGGTCATGGGCTTGGCACAACCGCACCCACTACCTGATCGCTTCGGCATACTCCTGGGGCTGGGCACGCTTCCTGCGTCCCGAGACCGTGTCCCGCGTACTGCGCCGTGCACGCGGCTTTGACCGCCCCATCAATATTCTCGCGATGGCGATCGAGGCGGTGGGGCTGATCGCCTTCCTCGACCGCCGCCTTCTGGTCGCGGTGCTCGCGGGAACGGCCCTCTTCAATCTCGCCGTCGCTCTCGCCTCCGGCATCCTCTTCTGGGAGAACATCGGCACCAACATCGCTCTCGCGATCACCGTCGGCCTTCTGCCCGCTGCGGAGTACGACGCGGCGGCCTTCGGCTGGCCAGCCGCACTGCTGGCACTCACGGTGCTCTTGCTCAGCGCCGCCGACCTGCTGTGGCAACCCTGGCACCTGGGGTGGTGGGACTCCCCTTTCACAGCCCGTGTCCACTGGCAGGTGGAGACCGCCTCCGGCGAACAGCAGGGCCTCTACAACGGCTTCATGTGCCCGTACGAGCGGGAGTTCGGCCGCGTCCTGGGCTACTTCCTGACGAGCGAACCGGTCCTCCACGACCACCTCGGCATCGTCTGGGACCGGCGGCTCCGCGACCTCATCGTCCACGCGGACGGGGATCCGGACCGGCTGCGGAACCTTAAGGAGACCTACGGCCGCGTGCAGAAGGACGAGCAGCTGGCGAACGAGCACGTCGACTTCCTGACCACGATGTTCAGCCGCCTCAACAGCGGCGTGCCGAAAGGGCCGTTGCCCAGGACACTGCGCTGGCTCAAAGCGCCCGGCGGCCAGCTCTACCGGTGGGGCGACCTTCCTCCCTACCGCGGCCACGAAGCCGTCCGCCGCATCACCATCCGGTACGAGGAGCGCTGCTACCGCCCCGCGACCGGCGACTTCGTCCTGCTCGCCCACGACGTCCTACACGAGATCGACCTCGAACCCCCGAAACCCGACCACGGGAGCCCCTCATGCGCAAAATCTTCATCGACTGCGGCACCAACCTCGGAATCGTGCTGAACCGCTTCATGCACGAGCTTCCGGATCACGAGTTCTACGCCTTCGAGCCGAACGCGGAGCTGATCCCTTCCATCCGCCGGCACGTCGAACAGGCCCAGGACTCGGCCCGTATCGAGATCTCCCCGAGCGCGGTGTGGACCCATGACGGCACGATCGACCTCTTCCTCGGCCACCACGAAAGCTCCACCGTGATGCCGGGCAAGCGCGTGCCGCCGATGTACGACCAGCAGATCGACTACAGCTCGCCGGTCCCGGTGCCCGCCATCGACTTCAGCGCCTGGCTCCGGCGGACGGTCAGTCCCGGCGATCACGTCGTCGTGAAGATGGACATCGAAGGTGCCGAGTACCCCGTGCTCACCAAGCTGCTGGACGACGGGACGATCAACCTGATCTCGGTCCTCTACATCGAGTGGCACCACGACCGCTTCCCCGCCATGAGCCGTGCCGAACACGACCAGGTCGCTGCCGCGGTCTCCGCTTGTGTCGACGTCCGCGACTGGGACTGATTCGAGAAAGGGGACGCCACGCCATGCGCACCAAGCACATCTACCTGATCAAGCACGGCGAGACCGAGGAGAACCTGCGGGGCATTCACCAAGGCCAGGCCGTCGGCGGCAGGCTCAGCGAGCGCGGCAGGAATGACATCCGCGCGGTCGGCGCCGGCCTCGCCGGAACCGGGATCACCGTGGACCAGATGCTCGTGAGCCCGATGTCCCGCTGCCGCGAATCGGCGGCGCTGCTGACCGCAGTGCTCAGGCCGACCAACGTACTCGTGGACGAACGCCTCGCTGCCAAGAACAGCGGCCACCTCGGTGGCCAGCCCAGGGAGCTCGCCGCCTCTGAGGCAGCACACCATGGCGTGCCCATCCACCAGTTCCGCACGCCAGGCGGCGAGTCATCGGAGGACGTGCAGGCCCGCTATGTGGACCTGTGGAACCAGGTCCACACCGGGCCACATCGGACGACCGTCCTCATCGGGCACGGTGGGGGCATCGCATGCCTGCTGCTGTGGCTGACGGGGAACGGCTTCGAGCGCTACCTCCAGCACGTCCCTGGGTCAGCCGGTCTCACGTGGGTCGAGGCAGACGGCACGGCGCCCCACATCCGGCTGATGAACGTGCCTCCCGCGAGCCTGCCCAGCCATCTCGACCCCCGTACCGCCCGATGAGAGCACGGACAGTACGGGCTCGGGGGACACGGTCAGGCGTCCGGGGCACCGCCGAAGCGCTCACGGTAGGACTCCAGGTCCTCCTCCGTGATCTTCGCGAAGAGCACTGGCGGCACGGTGAACGCGGTGCCGGCCGTGACAGCGTCCAGGGCCTTGGCCTGCTCGGCGGTCACCCAGGTCGCGGTGTCGTTCTCCGGGGCGAAGGCCCCGCGCATGGCGGCGGCCGTGGCCGGGATGAACGGCTCCGAGACGACCGCGTACAGGTGGATCAGGTTCATCGCGGTACGCAGGGTCAGCGCGGCACCGTCGGCATCGGTCTTGATCTCCAGCCAGGGAGCCTTCTCCTCCAAGTAGGAGTTGCCCGCGGACCACAGAGCGCGCAGAGCTGCGGCCGCCTTGCGGAACTGGAGCGCCTCCATGTGCTCCTCGTACTCGGCCAGCAGATGCGCGATCTGCTCGCCGAGCTTCGCCTCCGCCTCGCCGGCGGCGCGGCCGGCCGGGACCTCGTCGCCGAACCGCTTCCGGGAGAAGGACAGCACGCGGTTGACGAAGTTGCCGAGGGTGTCGGCCAGGTCCTTGTTGACCGTGGCGGTGAAGTGCTCCCAGGTAAACGACGAGTCGTCCGACTCGGGGGCGTTGGCGATCAGGAAGTAACGCCAGTAGTCGGCGGGGAGGATCTCCAGGGCCGCGTCGGTGAAGACGCCGCGCTTCTGAGAGGTGGAGAACTTGCCACCGTAGTACGTCAGCCAGTTGAAGCCCTTGACGAAGTCGACCATCTTCCACGGCTCACGGACGCCCAGCTCAGTGGCTGGGAACATCACGGTGTGGAAGGGGACGTTGTCCTTCGCCATGAACTCGGTGTACCGGACGTCGTCGGCCTCGTACCACCACGACTTCCAGTCGCGGGTCTCGCCGTCCCGGGCGGCGTCCGCCCATTCCTTCGTCGCGCCGATGTACGCGATCGGAGCGTCGAACCAGACGTAGAACACCTTGCCCTCAGCCGCGAGCTCCGGCCACGTGTCGGCCGGGACCGGCACACCCCAGTCAAGGTCCCGCGTGATCGCACGATCGTGCAGACCCTCGGTCAGCCACTTGCGGGCGATCGAC
The DNA here is from genome assembly GCF_002982015.1 of Streptomyces solincola. Lineage (GTDB taxonomy): Bacteria > Actinomycetota > Actinomycetes > Streptomycetales > Streptomycetaceae > Streptomyces > Streptomyces solincola. The sequence goes on along the minus strand of NZ_PVLV01000085.1, from coordinate 26,032 downwards.
GTGGACAGGTGCGGCCACTGCTCACTGACCGCGTCGATCCACGCCTCGACTTCGGCCTGAAGCTTGGACTGCAGCAGGAACAGGTGCTTGGTCTCGCGGACCTCCAGCTCCGTGGAGCCACTGATCGCCGAGCGCGGGTGGAGAAGGTCGGTCGGATCGAGCACACGAGTGCAGTGTTCGCACTGGTCACCGCGGGCCTTGTCGTAGCCGCAGTGCGGGCAGGTGCCCTCGACGTACCGGTCCGGCAGGAAGCGGCCGTCGACCGGCGAGTACACCTGCCGGATTGCCCGCTCCTCGATGAAACCGTTCTCGTTCAGCTTGCGCGCGAAATGCTGAGTGATCTCGCGGGTCTGCTGCGAGGAGCTCCGGCCGAAGTAGTCGAAGGCCAGCTCAAAGCCGTCGTACACGGCCTTCTGGGCGTCGTGGGCCTGCGCGCAGAACTCGGCGACGGAGAGCCCGGCCTCCTTGGCGGCCAGCTCGGCCGGCGTGCCGTGCTCGTCGGTGGCGCAGATGTAGAGGACGTCGTGACCGCGCTGGCGGAGGTACCGGGAGTACACATCCGCAGGAAGCATCGACCCGACCATGTTGCCCAGGTGCTTGATCCCGTTGATGTAGGGAAGCGCGCTGGTGACCAGGTGTCGAGCCATCCTCGGATGCTCCATTTCGTACGTACGGCGCCGGTGACAGTGCCACGGCGGGCCCAAGTCGGGAGGCTGCAGCCGATGCGATCACTCCGATCGCACGCTGTTGTCGCGCACGGTGACGGAACGGGTCTACAAGCCACCGCCATCGTATCGAACCGGTGCTTTCCCCATCCCACAGGTTTTCTGACCGGCCTGGGCGAAGCGCGAAAAGCACTCGGCCGTCCAAGACAGGCGGCCAAGCGAGTCTCGTACGGCCGAGGCGCTTCCCATCTTAGAGCCACCGCCACGCCACGGGCCGCGCCCGCCGTACACATCCGCACGCTTACACAACGAGGTGGACAGCATGATCGAAAAGCGTGAGACCCAGCGGCTCCGCGTCGCCGTCGTGGGACAGGGGTATGTCGGGCTCCCGCTCGCGGTGAGAGCCGCCGAGGCCGGGCACCAGGTCGTTGGCTTCGACGTGGACGCGGGGCGGGTCAAGCGACTCATGCTCGGAGAGTCCTACATCGAGGACGTCACCGACTCGCGTCTGGCACCCCTCCTCGCTGCCGGCGCTTACCGGCCCACCCTCGACCCCTCCGACTGCGCGGGATTCGACGTAGCGGTCGTCACGGTGCCCACGCCGCTCCGCGACGGAGCTCCGGACCTGTCCCATGTCGAAGACTCGGCGCTGCTGCTGGGCCACCACCTCACTCGCGGGGCGACCGTCGTCCTGGAGTCCACGACGTACCCGGGCACCACGGAGGAAGTATTCGGCCCCCTCCTCGAAAGCACTTCCGGCCTGACGGCGGGCTCCGACTTCCACCTTGGCTACAGCCCTGAGCGCATCGACCCTGGCAACCCGAAATGGAGACTGGAGAACACCCCGAAGATCGTCTCCGGGATCGATGCGGCGTCCCAGGAAGCAATCCGTCACTTCTACGCATCCCTCGTCGACAAGGTCGTCCCGGTGGCCAGTTGCAAGGAAGCCGAGCTGACGAAGCTGCTCGAGAACACCTTCCGGCACGTGAACATCGCGCTCGCCAACGAGCTGGCGATCTTCGCGCACGAGCTGGGCATCGACGTCTGGGCCGCCATCGACGCGGCCTCCACCAAGCCGTTCGGCTTCATGCGCTTCACCCCGGGGCCGGGAGTGGGAGGCCACTGCCTGCCCATAGACCCCTCCTATTTGTCCTGGCGCGTCCAGCGGACCGTGGGCCGCAATTTCCGCTTCGTCGAGCTCGCGAACGACGTCAACAACCACATGCCCGACTACGTCGTCCGGCGCCTGGTCGACGGACTCAACAAGCGCAAGAAGTCCGTGAACGGCTCCCGGGTACTGCTGCTCGGCCTCGCTTACAAGGCCAACACCGGGGACGCCCGCGAGACGCCCGCGGCGCGGATCGCGGAGCTGCTCATCGGCATGGGCGCGGAGGTCCAGGCGGCCGACCCCCACGTCAGCGACGACGCTCACCCGCGCGCCGACGGCCTGGCGAACCTCAGGCGAGTCGACGTCACGCCGGCCGGACTCGCGGCGGCCGACGCCGTCGTCCTCCTCGCCGACCACGACGCCTTCGACTACCCCCTGATCACCGCGCACGCCCCGTACATCCTCGACTGCCGCCGTCAGCTCGTCGGCGCACACGTCGACTCTCTCTGAAGGGAAGCCACGTGAAGATCGCGATCACCGGCGGCGCCGGGTTCATCGGAAGCAACCTTGCCCGTACCTTGACCGACCACCCCAAGATCGCCCAGGTCCGGGTGGTGGACAACCTCTCGACCGGCCGCGAGGCCAACATCGCCGGCCTCGACGTCGACTTCTTCAAGGGCGACATCCAGAACGCCGACCTGCTGGACCAGGTGTTCCGCGGCGCGGACGCCATCGTCCACCTCGCCGCGCTGCCCTCCGTACCGCGCTCGGTCCGAGACCCCCTGGCCAGCCACGAGGCCAACGCGACCGGAACCCTCCAAGTCTTGGAAGCCGCACGCCGCGCGGGCGGCCTGCACGTGATCGCCGCGTCCTCGTCCTCCGTGTACGGCGCGAACCCTCGCCTGCCGAAGCACGAGGACCTCACCACAGCTCCGATGAGCCCGTACGCGGTGACCAAACTCGCCACGGAGGCGTACCTGGGCGCCTACCACCACAGTTTCGACCTGCCCGTGCTGCCCTTCCGCTTCTTCAACGTCTACGGCCCAGGCCAGCGCGCGGACCACGCCTACGCCGCGGTTATCCCGAAGTGGATCAGCGCCACGCTCGCCGGCGAGCCCGTGACCGTCTACGGCGACGGCACCCAGACCCGCGACTTCACGTACGTGGGCACCGTGTGCCGCATCCTCACCGACGCCCTCCTCCGCCGGATCGTCGAGCCCCGCCCCGTGAACCTGGCCTTCGGGACTCGCACACCGCTCCTGGACCTCATCCCGGAGATCGAGTCGGCGACTGGTCACCGCGTCCGGCGGGAGCACGTGTCTGCTCGCACCGGCGACGTCCCTCACTCTCAGGCCGATAGCAGTCGTCTGCGGGCGCTTTTCCCAACGGTGGCACCTGTAGGGCTTGAGGAAGGGATCTCCGCGACAGCGCGCTGGCTCAGCGCCTCGGGCTTACCCGGCCGCAGCGGCTCCCTGGACCAGATCGCGCACGACGAGGCCGACCAGGTAGTCGCCTCTGCTCTTGGGCTGCCTCTGTAGGACAGTCCCAAACCCGAGGCGGCACTGCGGCATTGACCGAAACATATGTCGGCGCCGCTCCGAGCGGTGCGCCTTTCACGCTAACGCGAACCGACGTGGCCTGGATGCTCGCCGAGCGCGCGCAGGCCGGCGCCCGCGTACGTCTGTGCTTCGGCAGGATGGGATCGACGACACGCGCGGGCGAAGATCCGCGCCTCCCTGACCTACTACCGCCCCCTTCTGGGCAAGCCGGCGTGCGAGGTACGACTGCACGGCACCACACCCTGTACACCTCGCTCTTCCTCTACGACGGGACCCTTCTGGTCAACCCTCACGTCTGGGGGACGCCCAGCCAGCGCCGCTCGCTGCTCCCACCTCAGACAGGGCACCGAAGGCGGCTGGTTCGACAACCACGCTCAGAGCTTCGACGCCGTCTGGACCGGCGCACGGCCGTGGGCACCCGAACCAGGAGGGGATCGCCGCACATGAGCCGGACTGACTACAACGACGCGAATGCCCCCAAGGCCCACACGCTCATCCCCGCCAGCAAGCTGCTTGGTCGTCGACGACAGGCGGCGCGCCCCTGCTCCAGCGCCGCCGTGACACCGGCCAGTGGGCGCTGCCCGGCGGCGCCCAGGACATCGGCGAAACCGCCACCGAGTGCGTGGTACGCGAATGCCTGGTGGAGACGGGGATCGTCGCCGAGATCACCGGCTTCCTCGGCGTCTACACCAACCCCCGCCACATCGTGGCGGCCACGGCGAGATCCGCCAGCAGTACGAGAACACCTACATCGGCCACCCCCTCAGCGCGAGCCGACGATTAACGACGAGGCCGACGGCGTCCGCTTCGTTCAGCTGGCCGACCTCGACCAGTACGACATCCACGCCAGCATGCGCCAGCAGATCGGCGACTACCTCGCTGGCCCTACCCCTACCTCGGCTGAGCCGCCAGCGCGCACCCCACACGCCCCACGGCGGCGAAGATCTCTGGCGTCGCCCGGCGGATGAACCGCCCGACCACGCTGTCGTGCCCGTAGCGGCCAAGGATCTTCGCGACACGCTCCTTAGCGGTGGTCTGGCCGCCATCGGGCGTGGTCGTCATGTCGCAGTAAACGAGCGCGTCCACCAGCAGTGGCTCCTCCAGCAAGGGGAACTCGCTCGCGAGTTCCTCCCGCAGCCCCCGCTCCTCGGCCTCCAGGAGCGCGAACGAGTGGTTCGCGACCAGCCGCACCAGCCGCTCTCGGCCCTGTGCTCGTCGCGAAGGCATCGGGCCCCGTCTAGCGGATGAAACCCGGTAGCGGCCAGGCGCGGCGCGTACCCGACATCGTGCAGCGTGGCGGCGGCGACGAGTAGTCCGGCGTTTGTGCCGAGGACCTGCCCGATCTCGGTCGCACGTTCTGCCACTCCCTGTGTATGCGCCCACCGACGTGGGAGCGCGGTACTGAGTTCGGTTGCCGCCAGTCTCGTTGCCCACTCTTCGATCAGATCACTCACGCCGCGCTCCCTGCCCGGGGTGTGCCCGCACATGGAGGCGGCGTGAGGCTGTAGGACCGCGGCCGCCGTTCCGCGTCTGCTGCAGTTCAGGGAACCATGGATCAGTTCAAGGCGTCGCCCGTACCGTTGGAAGCATCAGCGCTGTCGCTGGTGTACCAGGAGGGAGGAAGAGGCACAGGGGTGCGCTGGAACGAACAACCCAATGACGCCTTTAACGCGCGGTGACCGGCAACCCGATCGTCGCGTGTGATGAGGCGCTGCTCCCAGCGCGCTGACTATCGTCCACCCCTACCTCTGAAGGCCATGAACGCATTCGACCGTTGGTACAAGGGGCTCAGCAGCTTCAACCGGGACCTCGTCCTGCAGCACTTCTGCGCAGAGGCTCCAGTTCCGCTGGGCGAACTTGCTTCTCAGCATGCCCTTCTTCGGGAGACTGCGCGGCAGTGCCGAAACTTCCTCATGGACGAGTTCAACCGCAGTGTCGAGGGGGATTTGATACTGCGTGCCTGGATAGAGCATGCGGAGCTTGACCTGCGGAAACCTTGCCTCGTCAGTACGTTTCTGGACCGCCACGCCTGGCTTGGCGAGAACATTGGGGACACGCTAACCGTCCTCCGCCTGTTCACCGGCATGCGCTGGCTGGACGCGACCACCTCAGCGTCCCCGACCGGACAGTGGATCTTCATGGATGATCTGAAAGAGTGTGGCGCCGCCACGGTGAGAGCCCTTGATCTTGATGTCGACGAGGTGATGAGCCTGTCGACAGCCTCCGCTCTTCTCGACGCACGCCAGGTGCCTGTCCCCAGCGATCTCGACACCCTGCGTCAGTGGCTGATCCACTGCGGTCTTGACTGTAAGGGCAACCAGATCTCGTTGACTCGCTCCAAGCCCCAGCCGACTGAGACCGCTGTCGTCTTTCGCGGGCTGTCAGAGCTGGTCGAGCAGCTGTCTGCCCTCCTGTTGGTAAATAAAGACGGCGAGAGCATTATTACTCTTGGTGACCTTCTTGGTGAGGCGGAGACGGCGGACGGGGAGCTTGGAGTGGTCTCGCGCATGCTCCGCGACGCCACCTTCACGGCGGGTGAGGGCTGGGTTGTGCCGGATCGCTCCACCGATTCCGAGCGGCGTCGGGCAGTGCGAGGCGAAGGAACCTCGGCGGAGCAAAATGCTACGGAGGGTAATAGCCCTTCGAGTGCGGCCGAGGAAGTCAAAAACAGGGAAGCAGAGAGTGACGGATCCATTCCACTTGCAGGCACGCTGGCGGATGCCGGCGAAGCGGGTCTGGAGGCGTCGCCCGGAGACCTCATCGCGCAGCTCCTCGAAGGCTGCGCTGAGGGCATGAGCACCTCGCTCATCGAGGGTGCACTGGACGGAGTCGTGCCACAGGGAGAAGTGACAGAGGCGCTCTTCACGGATGCGCGCTTCGCGATCACGGCCAGGGGAGCCTGGTGCCTCCAGAACGGTTCCGACTCGACTGCACCCTCCGCTGCGGCGATCCCGGCCCAGGGACTTTTCTCCCGAGAAGAAGCGTCCGCCTCGACCACCGAGGCTGCCAGCGGCGTCGGCTCGCGCGGCGGGCTTCAGCGTGAGCGCGAGCGCCTCGACAAGGTGGAGGCCGCCTTGCGCGAGGCGGACACCCCGCTGACTGTCGAGGAGCTGAAGGAGCGCACGGGCGTCGCCATCGGGATTCAGTATCTCCGGCAGCAGATCGAAGGGGATGCCCGCTTCAGCCGGAGCCAGCGGAACCAGTGGGCGCTGACCGAGTGGCACCTCCCGGTGTACAAGCCGATCAAGGAACTGATCTCTGACATGGTCGATGCGCACGGCGGCCAGGTTGAGGCAGACAAGGTCGTGGCGCTTCTCCGCCGAGACTTCGACATCAAGGAGTCCAGCCTGCGGGCCGCCATGTCCATTGCGCCCTTCACCGCACGCGGAGGGATGGTCCGCCGTATAGCTGAAGACCTGGACACTGGCTCCGAGGAAGCAGCTGTCCCCGCAGCCCGCACCGCTCAGACCGATCCGTCGGCTGAGCAGCAGCCCCACCCCGTCGACGAGGCCCCCGACGTGGACGACCTCATGAACCACCTGGGATTGATCTGATGTCGGCTTCCCCCTTCCTCCGCGACTGTGGCGCGGAGTCCGACTACCGCAGCGACCGCAACAACCTTGTCGAGGATTTCTACCTGCCTGCCCTCGCCGCCTCCACCGCCTACGACCGGGCCGTGGGCTACTTCGCCGCCTCCGTGATCGCCACGCTCGGGCAGGGAATCGACGAGTTCACCTCGCGCGGCGGCACCATGCGGATCATTGCCTCCCCCTACCTTGACCCAGCCGACATCAAGGACATTGAGGACGGCTACGAGCTGCGCAAAGTCCTCCAGCGGGCTGCCCTCCGCGACCTGGAACAGGCGGTCGAGGACGCGCGGGCAGCCCGCGGCCTCGGCAAGCTCGGACGACTGGTCGCCGAGCACCGAGTCGATTTCAAGCTGGCCTATGTCGAAGAGCGTGGTCGCGTCGGCATGTACCACGAGAAGATCGGTGTCTTCCGGGACGGCCGAGACGTCATCGCCTTCAAGGGCAGCGCCAACGAGACCCGCTCCGGTCTCGTTGGCAACTTCGAGGCGATCGAGGTCTATCGGAGCTGGGACCCGAGCGATGAACGCCGGGCCGCGCGCATAAGCAAGGACTTCGATGACCTCTGGGAGAACCGCACGCAGATGCTGCGCGTCATCCCGTTCACCGATGCCGCCAAGGTGATCGTCGAGCGCAGCGCCCGGGCCACCGCCGACCAGTACGAGCTGGACGACCTCCCGACCGGCGGAACCCCCATCCGCACCACGCCGCTGCCTCCTCCTGGCACGCTTGCGATCCCGCCTAGCCTGAAGGTTCGCGACTACCAGAAGGAAGCTGTCCAGAACTGGTTCCGCAACCAGTGCCGAGGCATCCTCCGCATGGCCACAGGCACAGGCAAGACCCTGACCGCACTTTCCGCTGCCTCCCAACTCGGCACGCTCCTTCGGAAGAACGATGCATCCGTCTCACTCCTCACCGTCGTCGTGGCCCCGTACCAGCATCTGGTCGACCAATGGGCCAAGGACATCGAGTGGTTCGGCGTGACACCGCTGCGGGCCTACGAGGCGACCAGCAGATGGTCCCCGCGCGCTCACAGCCTGCTCCAGAACATCGCCCTCGGCGGTACCCGAGGCGGCGTCATTGTCACCACCAACGCCACCTTCGGCGGCGATGCCTTCAAGAACCTGCTCAGCTCCTACCAGGGGCACCTCCTCCTCATCGCGGACGAGGCCCACAACCTCGGCGCCGCGCACCTGCGTACCCGCCTCCCGGAGAAGGCCCAGTACCGCCTCGGCCTCTCCGCCACCCCGGAGCGCTGGTTCGATGAGGAGGGCACCGACGCCCTCACCGACTACTTCGACCGAGTCGTCTTCGAGATGGGCATCGGCGAAGCCATCCGCCGTAGCGCCCTGTGCCGCTACACCTACACGCCCATCCTCGTGGAGCTGGACGACGAAGAAGCCGAACTGTACGCAGAGACCAGTGCGAAGATCGCCCGCCTGATCGCGGGCGGCACAGACCTGAAGGAGACCGCCGACCGGGACAGCCCGCTCGGCCGACTTCTGAAGAAGCGCGCCGACATCATCGGCCACGCCCGCGGCAAGCTAGAGATCCTCCACGCGGAGATCGAGAGGCGCCGGGACACCAGCCACCAGCTGATCTACTGCGCCGAGGGCAAGCATCCCCTTCTCTACGAACACGGCATCGACGGCCCACGTCAGATTGACCAGGTCATGGAGATGGTCGGCAACGAGCTGCACATGCCCGCTGCCCGCTACACCTCGGAGACCAAGCGCTCGGCCCGCCTGGACATTCTGCGCCGCTTCGAGAACAACGACCTCCAGGTCATCTCCTCCATGCGCTGCCTGGACGAAGGCGTGGACATTCCGGCCTCCCGGACTGCCTACCTCCTGTCCAGTTCCTCCAACCCCCGCCAGTTCATCCAGCGCCGCGGCCGCGTCCTGCGTAAGGCGCCCGGCAAGAAGCGCGCGGACATCATCGACTTCGTCGTCGTGCCGCCTGCGGGCGGGGACGCGATTCAGTACGAGACCGAACGCAGCCTGCTCCGTCGCGAACTGGCTCGCGTCGAAGAGTTCGCCTACCTCGCTGACAACGAGGGGGACACGCTCAATGTCCTCCGCCCCGTGCGCGAGCGCTACGGCCTCTTCGACACCTGAGCCCTCACTGCAAGTACCCCCATTCCTTCCGTACCCGCTACCTCGAACCAGGAGTAATCCGTGAGCGACGAAACAGCCGGCCAGCCTCCCGCACGAACGGTGCGCGACGTCCTGAACGAGCTGCCGCGGGAAGCCAAGATCCTCGTCCAGAAGGTCATCGACCTGGAGACCGAGAACATCCACATCAGGGAGACAACCAAGGTCGTCCCGAAGATCGTCGACGCCGTGAGGGAGCTGACCAAGTGAAGCTGCTCAAGCTGACGCTGAAGAACTTTCGCGCCTTCTACGGTGAGCAGGTTCTCGACCTGTCTGTGGAGGAGGGCAAGCCCGCCGTCCTCATCTTCGGTAACAACGGTGCCGGCAAAACCACCCTGCTCAACGCGTTCGCCTGGGCCCTGTACGGCACCTTCTCGGAAGACGTGGAACAGCAGCATCGCGTCATTCACGACAAGGCATGGGCCGACACGGCGTTCGGGGAGGACATCACGGCCTCCGTTCGGCTGGACTTCGAGCACGACGGGACCCGGTTCTCCGTGGTCCGGCACGTCACTGTTATCAAGGAGAAGGCGGAGCAGGAGCCAGTCGAGCCTGAGCTGACGGTCACGGAGATCGGGACGGATGGCGAAGCCCAGAGCATCCTCAACGGCCAGGATCGGATCGAGAAGATCCTGCCCAAGGGCCTGCGTCAGTTCTTCTTCTTCAACGGTGAGCGCATGGAGAAGATGTTCTCCGGCGACGTGAAGCGGGAAGGCGAAGGCAAGAACCAGGAGGTCCAGAAGGCCATCAAGACCCTTCTCGACTTGGAGGCCATCGAGCGTGCTCTGGAGGACCTGCCGAAGGTCTCCCGAAAGCTCGCCAGCGAGATCGACTCCAAGGAGGACAGCAGGCTGAAGCAGCTGTCCGACCATATGGACCACCTCGCCACCCGCGAGAAGGAAGAGGTTGCAGAGATGCTGCGCCTCTCCGGCGAAATCAGCGCCTTCCAGAAGGAAGTCCAGGCCATTGACCGCGCCCTGCTCCAGAACAGGGAGGCGGAGCCGCTCCAGAAGAAGCGTGACTCGCTGACCCGCCGGATCAAGGCCGCGCACGACCGGCACATGGAGTACAAGAGCCGTAAGCGCGAGCTGCTGTCGCGGCACGGCTTCCTGGCTCTGACCAGCGGGATCGACACTAAGGTGATTGAGCTCGCAGACGAGATGCGAGAGCGCCGCCAGTTGCCCGCAGGCATCCAGCGCAGCTTCATCGAGGACATCCTCGAAGCCCAGCTGTGCTTGTGCGGCCGTGAGGTCCGCGAGGGGACCCAAGAGTACGAGGAGCTGGACAAGCGCAAGTACAACGCCGGCCTCGAGGACGTCCAGGAGAGCTGGATGCGGGTCAGCGGCAAGATGAAGAACCTGGAGGAGAGGCGCCAGGAAATCCTGGAGCAGCTCACCCTCAACGCTTCCGACATTCAGAAGGCGGACGCAGAGATCAGCGAGCTGGAAGAGGAACGCTCCGATGTCGATCGGCAGCTGGAGGGGGTGAATATCCAGGACGTCCAGCGCCTCATCGAGCGCCGGAAGAACTACGCTTCCAAGGAGACCGACGCCCGTGTCGCGCACAAGGAGGCTGAGAACAAGGTCACCTCGATCAAGCAGGAGGCAGAGGCCACAGGACGTCAGTACCGGAATGCTGAGGTCAAGAGCGAGAAGGCCCGCAAGGTGCAAAAGCAGGTCGAGCTCGTCGAGAAGGTGCGTGCCGCGCTGAAGGAGATCCTCGAGATCAAGACCGAGGAGGTCCGCGACCAGCTCGACAAGAAGGTCAAGGAGGTCTTCTCCCGGATCTTTATCAAGAGCTACGTACCCGAGCTGAACGACGACTTCGAGCTGGAACTGCACACCGCGAGCGGAGTGGCCATCCGCTCCACCGGTGAGAACCAGATCCTCGGCCTCAGCTTCGTCGGCGCGGTCTCCGAGGTTGCCAGGAACATCAGTGCTCGAAAGAAGAATAGGGGGGAGGCGACTATCGAGACCGGCAGCGGCGGTGTCTACCCGGTCGTCATGGACGCCCCCTTCGGCAGCCTCGACCTGACTTATCAGGAAGAGATCTCCAAGGCCCTGCCGGCGCTGACATCCCAGATCATCACCCTGCTCTCGCAGTCGCAGGCGCGGGGCAAGGTTCTGGAGAACCTCCAGCAGGCCGCCAATCAGATGTACGTACTGCGCTCTTACACGCCAAACCAGTCGGCGGGTGAAGAGACGATCGTAATCAACAACCGTGAGGTTCCGTACGTGTCACACGGCGACTTCGAGCACACTGTTCTGGAGAAGGTGACCTTCTGATGGCCTACACGGACCGATTCCGCCGGCCCCGGGCGCATGAGGACTTGCTCGGTAAGCTGACCGACAGAAAGACCGGGACGTTCGCGACCATGGTCGAGGCGATGATGTTCGCCGCACTGCTCGGCCGCCGCCGAGGCGAGCGCAAGCCGTTCGACGAGGCCGATGAGCCGATCCGCCTTGCGCTCATGGAGAGCCGAGACTACGGGGAGGTACTCCTTGACATGCTCGGAGCCGTCGAGTATCCCTCCGACCCGGAGATCCTTAGCGCGGACCGCCAGCCTGAGCGGGTTCTCATCTTCGAGGAGTACGCGAACGCCGGCCTGTCCCACCTGCAGACTCTAATAAACCGTCAGTCCGACCAGGACCTCGACACAATCATCTCGAACCTCGTCCTCGAAGGGCTTAGGACGCCGCTGGAGGAAGAGAAGGACGACGTTGGCGACATCCTCGCCAGCGCTGATCTGGACTGGTAAAGCCGCTACCTCAGGGCAGGGTCGACAGCCGGAAGCTGTACAGCTATCAACCCTGCCCACCTCTGTGGAGCGCGATTTTTGGTTTCGTGTTCGTAGGGCGGGATGTCGCCGATGGCAGTGTGAAGCAGCTGGTTGTTGAACCAGTCGGCCCACTTTGCGGTGGCCGCGGCCTCGATGCCCAGGTCTGCGGCGACCGCCTTCATAACGGCCCACCCGGTGGGTGCCTGTGAATAATCTCCGCGACCATGCGTACTACCGCGCACTCGCGAAGCTCGGCAGGGTAAGAGGACGGGCGGGCCATGACTTGATCCGCTCATGGAATTGAGCCTCCAATTAGCACCGAAGCGCTTCATGCCCTGAATCCACTGATGCCGAGTGGGGCAACGTGCTCGGAATTTGTGCGACTCCTGATAAGACGCTGAAGGTGATCCCAGATGGTCAGCCGGCGTCACCTGCGCCTCACGCACGACTTGGCAGCGTGTCTTAACTATTGCAGTACAGCTGCCTGCTACCGGAAGGCCGTGATCAGTGCAGCCAGGGAAGTTATCAGGGTGGCAACTGCCGAGATTGTGGCCGGAGTTATACGCCCCTTCGAGGGGCCCTCGTTACTCTGACCATCAGACGTGCTCTGGCCTTCATCCCCCAGGCACGTCGAGGTGCAGCAGTGATCGTCGCCAAGCGGATTGTGCACGTTGCTCCTCTCTTCGGGCTCATGCGGTTGCCACGTAGCAGGTGACAGCGGAGCCCAACTACCCCTCCCCTTCGGCTGTAGCGAGCCAAAGGGAAGAGGAACGACCATGACGGGGTAACTCTGACACCATCCGAGTCACCTACCGCTTTGGAACGGGACGTTCTCACAAACAGCTATACGTAGCTGTGTGTCACAGCCTTTGATTTATAAATTCAAGCTCCCTGATCCGATCCGCCGCTGCGATACGCACAACCATGTTCGTGCAGCAGTACACCAACACAGTGCACTTCGCGAGCGGTGCGACTTGGCGCCTAGGGGCGCAGTAGAGGAAATCCGGAAGGGGGGATTCCCTCTACTGCGCCCCTAAAACCCGCTGGTCCGGAGGGTGGCGCTCGCAGAAAGTGAAGCGACGTCTCACATGGGTTACTTCATTGAGTGCCGGGCGATGGCGTGAAGGCTGCCCAAGTCTCAGAACTCTTCGTTCCGTTTCCATTCAGAATGACGTCTGGATCCGCTGCTTTGCAAAGTTAAAACCCTCACGCTAAGTCGATGAGAGCTCTTTCGTTACAGAGAGTGTCGGCCGAAAATCATCGCGGTTGTTGGAGTCATATTGATTTTTGCGGCGGGAGGGTCAGGAATCTGATAGTGAGCAACCGGCGAGCGTTGAATGCCACTTAGAGTTCTAGTGATTGCGCGCCTGGAGTTCGTGCGGGTGGCGGGGGAGGAAGTTCACCGTGCGCGCTGAGCGGCCACGGGTGCGGGTGGGCCGATCCGGGCATGGGCGGTACTGGCGTGGGTGGAAACAAGCGACCGTGTCAAGGGGGCCATGACAGGTGGCTCGATTCCGGGCTCGCCTGGTCTGGCCGCCCGGGCAGGGTGACCTGGCGGCGGTCGAGGTCGATGGTGAAGTCGTCTCAGGTGAAGCCGGTATGTTCCATGCTCTGCCAGGCGCCACTGGCCTGACCGGTCCGATGAGCTGGATCTGGTGGTCGCGTGCGGAGGAGTCGAGTAGGGCAACTGAGAGATAGCCGCCGTCGACGAGGTGCTGGGGGGGCAGCAGCCGGCGGTGGCGGAGACGGGTGTGAAGCCGGGTAGGGCTTGGGTACCCCTGGTCGGCCGGTGGTGGCGATGTCCGTGATCAGGTTGACCGGGGCGTCAGTGTCGCAGGTCTCGGTGACGTGGACCAGGTAGCCGCTCCAGAGGGTGTTACCCCGGATGGCCCGGCGGGCTTCGCATTCGTAGAGCGAGATAACCCGGGCAGCCCCTTTGAGTCGCCCGTCTTCCTCGGCGCGGCGACGCAGAGCGCCGCGGGCGTCAACGAGGAAGTTCTGCACCATGATCTGCCGCAACACCTCCGCGCGAGGACCACGCCGGTGGGGCGGCAGGCGCTCAAGGGACCGGTGAGCGTCCGCTCCGGCCTGCTTGAGACGGGTGACAGGGCGAGTCGGTTGGCTGGGGAGGCGGACCGGACGTCCGTAACGTGTGGCCCACGCGGCATCCACCAGCCCGTGAGCACATCAGGTGCCCGCTGGGTGGCTGCCTCCAGAGCAGCACGTACTGCTCCGAGAACCAGTTCCAGGCGGGTGAGGTCTCGTGCCGCGGCCAGAACCTTCTGTGACCACACCGACATCGCGCATCCGTTCCGGGCCAGGGACAGGAGTCGATCTGCGCGGTCGTCCTGGGGACCGGCGATCACGGAAGTCCGTCAGCACACTGTAGTGAAAACTGGGGTCGTCCAGCTCCATGGCCAGGGCGTAAGTGAAGTGGATCCTGCACCGCACTGCCTGGCGCCGCCTGCCGGTCAGAGAGGCCGAGCAGAAACTGCGGCACACATACCGTGGCCAGCTGAGCTGGCGAAAGGCGGGGCGACCATCGCGCGGATACCAGGAGATGCAGTTTTCGTCGTCCCAGAGCCCATCGAGGTGGTCACGCACCCACATCGCCGTGGTGCCACGGGGATTGCTGGCTCGCGTCTTCCGAGCCGTGAGCTTGGGCACTACCGCACCGGATCGAGTCACCTCAGGAAGACAGGGCTGTGCAGACCACCAGCCCCCCGTCCGCGGGACCTCAACGTCCCTCCGCCAGCTGACATTTCACGTCCTTTGGCGTTTGAGCCGGTTGAGGAAGGGAGTCTCCGTGCCTGCCGTAGTTCAGCGCGGCCAGGTCTTGACCGCGAGTCCGGCAAGGACGGTCTGTCGCAGCCGGATGCTATCCGGGGTCCACTCGTTCTTCTCGCCGACCTTTCTAGTCAGCTCGAAGCCCGACGCCTTGAAGAGATCGACCTTCTCGGCGAACGACTTGTTCCCGATCTTAGAGTTCACTCCAGTCTGCAGAAGCACCATGTTGCCAATGCGGTAGACCCAGCTGGCGGCGTCCTGCTTGTCCCCGCTCTTCTTGATGAAGTCCTCCCAATCGGTTTCCTTGGCGTTCTGCGGGAACACGTGTTCCAGGTTGACCTGGCTCGGGTTGCTGTTGGGGACGAACTCTGGCTGGGACTCCTTTCGCCTTGTCGTCTCCAGGGCGCTCAGGTAGTACCGGGCAAGCTTGGAATCGCTTCTTCCGACAGTGGCGAGCGCGAACTGCTCCCTGAAGTCGGTGTCAGAGGGGATGAGGTCCTCGACGCGCAGTCGGACCTGCGCGGTGGTGGTGACCTCGCCCTTCCGGATGGCGACTGCGATCTGAGAGTACTGGTCCTCGAAGCGGCCGCGGTTCATCATGCTCATAATCATGCCGCGCACTGACCAGTTCACCATGGACCGGAGGAGCTTCTCGAGCTCGTGGGAGTGGAAGTGCTCGACTGCCGCAAGCAGGAGGATCTTGTTGGGAACCAGGTCGAACATGGCGAGTGTGTCGAGAGCGGGACGGTGACCGTTGCCGCTGCACTTGGTCGCCCAGAAGTCGCTCTCCGGATTGGAGAGCGCGGTGTACGCATGTGCGGTTGACAGGAGGTTCTCCGAGAAGTGCAGCGCCTCCTGTCGGTGCGTCACCTCCTTGCGCATCTCCCCGTAAAGATCGCGCTCGGTGATCTTGCCAACCTTCGAGCTCCAATAATGGCGCAGAAACTTGGTGAACTTCGCATCGGCGGCACCGAGTTGGAGCGTTCCGAGCGACTGGTGCCAGTTGTTCCGCACCGCGTTGAGGTTCTGCTGCTCGCCGGCAGCTCCGAAGAGGTGGTTCTTCAGGAGGTCCGCGGTGGTCAGGTCGGCGCCTCGATTGTTGAGAGTTTCGAAGATCACGTAGGCGTCTGCCTCGGTCGGGGTCTCGACCACGGCGAGCTGCGCCCGGTGCTGGATGTAGCTCACCCATTTCTCGAGGACGTTGGCCGCGTCCATCCCATGCAGGCTGCGGAACTGCGAGATCTTTTCCCGAAAGAACCGGTATGCCTTGACGATGTCGGAGTCGGTCCTCGCGGGTTTCCCCGGGAGCACGGTCGCGGTGGTGATCCCGAGGAAGTCGGGGTTGTCGCTCTCGTTGAGCTTGAGGTGCGACTCCGCGTACCTGTCGTTCCATGCCTTGCTGGCCAGGAAGGTGCGGCTGATGCCCACAGCCTGGGAGTCGTCCGCCTTGAGTAGGTTCCCCTCCAGGGTTCGCAGCTCGTCGCGGATGGCAGCGATCAGGAGGGAGGAGGTGACCAGCCGCTGCTGGCCGTCGATGATCCGCTTCCGAGTCCCGTCGCCGTCCTGGGTGATCACGATCGTGCCGAAGAAGTACTCCTCCTTGGCCCCGCCGTTGATCGCCCGGCTCAGGTCGGTCCAGTAGTCGAGGACCTCCTGCTCCACCTTCCAGCAGTACGAGCGCTGGAACTGGGGAACGACCAGGCGATTGTTGCGCAGGACCTCACCGATGCCGACGAGGTAGAGCTGAAGCGAGGTGCTGCTGTGTCCCGATGCCATACGGGGCAGCTTATGTGTCAACGAGTTAAGTGGATCTGTGTTTTCTGATGACTGGTCGCCATCGTGTGGGGCGTAGGAAAGGGCCGACCCGCGCAGGCGAGTCGGCCCCAAACTGGGCGATTCTTGACACTTCAGACGGTTGTCACGGCCCCGATCAGCCCCTCGATCGCCGTCATCTCCTTGTGCGCACCCAAGTACCCGACCCCCCGGGCCAGATGGATCGTCAGCGTATTGGAGACGTTCTCGTCTGTCGGCTCTAGTCCGTCGGCCACGCAGCGCTGCTTGAGCAGGGCGAGGTAAAGGTCTCCGTGGGGCCCGGCGAAGGTCTTCCAGGACATCTCGACGTTGGAGTCGGTGACGACCTCACGAACCAGGGGGGTAGAGGCGTCCGCCAGGGAGAGCACCAGTGCCCAGCGGCACAGGACGTTCCACTGGGTGATGCCGGTGGTGTGCTTCAGACGGCTCAGGCGATCCTTACTTGCGGTGGCGAGGCGGATGTTCTCAAGCGACATTGCTGGCTCCTACGTTCCACCAGTAACCCTCGACGACGCTGGTGGTGAAGGTGGTGTCGTCGTGAACCAGGGTGTAGGTGTGGGCGACGGACTTCTCGAGGCGGCCAAGCAGGTACTCGTCGATCTCCTCATCGGTGGAGAGAAGGAGGACTTGGTCGCTGGCGTATGGGAAGTATCGGTCCACCAAGTGCTCGCGGTGGCGGCTGTCGAGCCGGCCGAGCGGCGTGTCGATGACGCTGGGCAGGCGGTTGCCGGCGACCTTCATCAAGCCCCAGAGTAGGGAGACGGCGAGTAGCTGTCGCTCGCCCGCGCTGAGACGGCCGGGATCGATCGGTTGGCCGTCGGTGTCAGCCAGGGTGAGCGTGAATTTGTCGGTATCGATGCGGAGGTCGTTCACCAGGCCCTGCTTGCGCATGAGGGTCTGGAAGCTCGTGAGCATTGCTACCTCGAGGCGGCTGATGTGCCGCTTGAGGAGGGCATCGCCGAACTTTTCCAGCGTCTTCCGGGCCTTCTCCGAGTACTTGATGATCCGCTCGACCTCTTCGGCCTTCACCTTGGTGCGAACGAACTCTTCATGGGCACGCTGAAGAGAGGCGGAGACGTATTCGAGGCGGCGCTTCAACTCGTCGACGTTGTTGAGGCTGTTCTCGTGCTCCCGTTCCAGACGTGCGACTTCCTGGAGCTGGTCTTCACGCTTCTTCTGGATGGCCTCGACCTTGCTCTTGGCCGGTACACCTGCCAGCTGACGCTCCAGCTGCACACTCTCTTCGGCGGCTTCCGCAGCCTGCTGAAGGAGCTCGGCAGCTCGTGCCTTGTCGCGACTGAGTGCCTCGTCGAGTGCCGACAGCTGGGGGAGCGTGTCTGGGGAGAGGCCGAGATCCACCTTGAGGCCAGCGGACTTGGCGCGCTTGGCGCGGTCAGCCTCCAGCTTCTCCATTACAGCGGCCTTCGCCTCGTCAGGGAGCATGTCCAGTAGCCACTGGTCACGCTCTTCGAGCACCCCCAGTACCTGGTGGGACTCGGCTGCCGTCCGCTCGCGACCAGCCTGCTTGCGCAGTTCCTTGAGGTGACTTCCCATCATCAGGAGCGGAAGCGGGCCTGCAGCCAACTGGACGAGGGAGCTGCGGATTTCGGCGAGTCGAGCGGAAACCTGCGCGTACTCGTGCTCGATCTCGACGCGACGCTCGAAGAGGTTTCCGCCCTCCTGCTTGTAGGCAGCCTCCAGCGTTTCGAGAGTGCGCCGAGCTTTGACGAGCTCGCTGTTGCGCTGCGCGGCCCGTTGTTCTGCATTCTCCAGAGCGGCGTCGGCCGCCTGCCGTTCCTGCTCCTCCGCGTGGATCTTGTCCATCAGGTGCTGCTCTTCGTCCGACAGCTTCTGCCGGCGCTGGAGCGCGAGCAGGTCCGTACGGAGCTGCTGGACGGTGCTGACACCGAGCAGCGAGTGGATGGCCGATTCGATGACTGATGCCGCGCGCTCGGGGTCGGCGAGCGATTCGATCTTCTCTCCGTCGAAAAACGACAGCGAGGCGACCTCGAGCGGGAGCAGACTCTCGATGTGATCGGCCCACTCCTGGCTGAGAACCCGGCTGTACTTCAGCTCAGGTTCGACGCGTCGCCCCGGCTTCGCCCTGGAGCCGTACTCCTCGTCGACGAACGCGTTCACGAATTCCTTAAGCGTCGTCTTGCCGCTGGTGTGCCAGCTGCGGACCACCTTGTAGTAGTGCTCCGTGCCGTCCACCGTGACCGTGAACTCCAGGATGATCTGCGCACCGCGGGTGGGGTCGGCTTGCCGGTTGATGCTCTCGCGGAGGTACGTCTCGTACGACCTGCTGCCGCGACCGCTGCAACGCGCTCGCGGCCCGTACAGTGCCAGCTGGATGGCGTCGAGGAGGGTAGTCTTGCCGCAGCCATTGAGGCCGCCGATGAGGACGATCGGCTTGTTCGTCTTGGTGGTCAGATCCAGCGACTGGGTGCCGCGGTAAGCCCCGAACTCTTCGAGAGTGATCTTACGCAGGAGCATCGATATTGGTTTCTTCGTCCAGGGTCAGGTGGGTCTGCGATTCCTCACGCCACTTGTTCTTGCGCTGCGCGAAGTCGATGGCGTCGGCGCTGTCCTCGTAGTAACCCTTCTTTACAGCGGTCTCCAGGGCTTGGAAGAGGCCAGCGCGTCGGGACATTGTTCGGTACTTGCGCTCGACGGAGAGAAGCTCGCGGACCATGTCGTAGTGCAGGTCGTCGTCCCCGCAGAGCTCCTTCAGGAGCTCCATCTCGTCTGCGCCCATGACGAGCTGCTCGTCCAGAGGTCCGCCTGGGAAGTCCTCGCCCGTGGACTCCTTGTAGATACGGGGGAGGGAGTCCTCCACCTCGTGCTTGTCGAAGACCCAGATGCGGCGGATCTCGTGCAGCTCGTCGAGGGTGATCAGCTCGATGTTCTTGACGTGCTCCGGCGCGTTGGCGCGAATCCACGTCTGGGCGTCCAGCAGGTCCTTGAGCCAGTCCTGGCGGAACTTCTGCAGGTACGGGCCGTGGATCGGGACCTCTTCGCCATCAGTCCGCCGCGTGTAGACCATGACCCTGCCGTTCATGCGGCGGAAGTCTCGGGCCGGCTGGTCAGGGCGGGGATACGGGAGCTTCCGGCCGGCGGGGAGTCCTTCCTCGCCCTCTTCGAAATAGCCAAACGGGGCGTCGAGCTTGTCGCGGAGGTCCAGGAGCGGCCTCATCCACTCCTTCTCCTCGTCGTTCTGGATCATCGCCGACATCGACTTGTCCTGCTCGACGAGTGTGCACGTCCAGCACCCGAAGCGGCTAGAGCCGCAGGAGGGAGTGGTCGAGTCGACCACGAGCGGGCACTCGCCATCGCCGGAGGCGCCCTGGTACATGGTGAGGAGATCCTGATTGTTGTAGCCCCACGGGTTGGGCTTCTGCATCAGGTATTCCCAGACGTCGTCGTTGGTCCAGTCTTCGACCGGGCTGTAGACGAGGGAGTTGGGAAGGTTTGCATTGGGGGAGAGACGATCACGGACGCGTCGCTTCTCGTGCTTCTCCATGGCACGGGCGCGCGCCTGGCTCTCGGTCTTACGGATACCGAGCACCATGATCGCCTCGCCATGTGCTGCCACGACGTTCCGAATGAAGGAGTTGGAGGGCTTGATCTTGAGGCGCTCGGTGCACCAGCGGAACTTGGGGCGCGGTGCCGGGTAGCCCCGACCGATCAGGTTGACCCAGAAGGTGTCCTTGATCTCCGGCGTCAGGCGATGAGGCTCGATAGGGAGGCCCTGCTTGGCGGCGGCTTTCTCCATCGTCTCCAGGGATGTCGTCACCCACGCCGCGACGACGGGGTTCTCGACGAGGGTGTCGGTGCTGATGACGTGGACCGTCTTGGTGCGCTGCTCCGCCGGCAGAGCGGCGATAGCGTTCCATACGAGCTGAAGGACAGCGGTGGAGTCCTTGCCGCCGCTGTATCCGATGACCCAGGGCACCTGGTCGGCGGTGTAGAGCTCACGAACCTCGTCTGAGAGCTTGGCGATGACCTCTTCGAGGGGTCGCCCGTCGAACGGCTTCCGCCGCACCGGCGTGATGCCGAGTTGCAGAGGGATGGTGCTCATGCTTCGCCTCGCAGGTATGCGTCCTCTACCCGCTGCTCTTCGGCGCTGAGGCCGAGGCGCAGGTGATTGCGTAGGTAGTTGACTGTAAGAGTTACATTTTGGTGGCTTTTGGAGACACGGCCGCCGACGATGGCACGGCCCTCCCAGTCTGTGTTTGACCGAGTCCAGTCGACCTTCTTCAGAGGGGAGAGTTTCCGTTTCCATTTACTGGGCGCGGTGGATTCCCGAAGTAGGGAATTTCCGATGCGGCCGAGAGCGTGCAATGCGATGCCGTGACTGTGGATGAAGTCGCGCCGCATCTCGGGTGCCGAGAGCTCTCGCTTGCGAACCATCTCCCACTCGGGAAGCGTCGTGTCGATGTGCTCCCAGTACTCCTGCGCCAGCTCGGCTGCGGCGTCTGTCTCGATCTCCAGGCCCTGCAGGAGGGACTGGGTGCCGTAGTAGAGAGCGCTCAAGGTGAACATCATCCGGGAACGGGCGGAGAGGGTACTCTTCTCCATCTCGACGTAGCCCTTGAAGACCTTGCACTGGCCGGCCAGCGAGCGCGCGACCTGGGCTTCGCTGTCCCGGTGGTCATAGAGGACGCCGATGGACCGGGCCGGACGCACTGCGTGCCGGTTGAGGTCCGCGAACATCTGCTGCGAGCGGGCGAGCCCCGCGTCGTGGAAGAAGACGATGGCGATCGTCTCGTTGCCAATGTCCGGGTTCTCCTTGAGGGCGTGCTCGATGGCTGCGCGCCGGTGCTGGCCGTCGTTGATCAGGAAGCGGGAGTCCATGGGGATGCGCAGCTGCCCGGCACGGAAGGCGTTGCCGTCGGAGCCGAGATGGTCGAACTCCACGTCGCCGTCGACGGATGCGGTCAAAGCACTGAAGACGTAATCACCTGGATTGTCCAGAATGTACTTCGTGAGTGCCGGGAGGCGCCCCTTGTTGAGGAGCCGCTGGGCGCGCAGTTCCGGCGAGAGCTCGTCTTCGTCGAAGATAAAGATCTTTGGGATGAGGCGCAGGGGGCACATCGAGACGTAATACTCGCGCCCTGCCTGGATGCCGCGGATCGCCGGGAACGTGTACTCGAACCCCGTTGCGGTGCGCGGAGCTACGACTCGGGTCGCTGGTGTCGCTGCTTTGATCTCCACCCGGCAACCTTAGCGTACGTCATCCGTTTAACGTACGAAGCTCGATGAAGTCACGTCACCTTCACGTACGTAAGACGCACCGGCATGTCTGGAGGTACGCCCGGCTCGCGCGAAGGGCGTTCCTGCCCGGGAAGGCGTACCGCGATGTCTGCGTTGACTACTTTGAGGAGCTGCGCTGTGCGTCAGCCAAGCATGCGTGTACGTTAACGGTTTGACGTACCCGGTAACGGGATGATTGCTCTGGGATGGGTGAGCGCGGTGGTGGCGTATCTGGATGTGGCGGCAACGACCCGTGTGGAGCCGCGGGTGGCTGACGTGGTGCTCCACTGGATGACCGAGGACTTCGGCAACGCCGGCAGCCGCACCCATGAGTACGGAGCCCGGGCAAAGAAAGCGGTCCAGGAGGCCAGGGCGTTCCTCGCCGGGACAGTCGGTGTGAGGACCGAAGAGGTCATCTTCACCAGTGGAGCGACGGAGTCCAACAACATCGCGCTGCTCGGCATGGCCCCGTACGGCGAGAAGCATGCCCGGAAGCACATCATCACCTCCGCTATCGAGCACAAGGCGGTCATCGAGCCCCTGCTGCATCTGCAGGAGAAGCAGGGGTTCGAGGTCGATTTCCTCAAGCCCGGCCCCTCGGGGCGGATTTCTACGGAGGCCGTGCTGGAGAAGCTGAGGCCAGACACCCTGCTCGTCTCGCTAATGCACGTGAACAATGAGACAGGCGTCATCCAGCCCGTGGCCGAGCTGGCGGAGAAGCTCCAGAAGACCCCGACTTATCTCCACGTCGATGCCGCGCAGGGGTACGCGAAGGTTCCCGAAGACCTGAAGGCGCCCATCGATTTGACCAGCATCAGCGGCCACAAGATCGGTGCACCCAAGGGGATCGGCGCTCTGGTGACCCGGCGTCGCGGCTGGGACAAGGTGCCGCTGGAGCCGATCATGTTTGGCGGCGGACAGGAACGAAAGCTGCGCCCAGGGACGCTTCCCGTGCCACTAATTATGGGGCTGTACGAAGCATCCAAGGTCTTCCAGGAGAACCGGTCGCGGTGGGAACGGGACGCGAAGGAGATGCGGGAGCGGCTGCTCGCCGCGCTCGGGAAGACCCGCTTCCAGATCAACGGTGATGCCGACCACGCGGTCCCGCACATCCTCAATGTGACTTTCGACGGGCTCAACGCCGAGGCCCTGATCGTACGGATCAAGGACCAGGTGGCCGTGGCGACCGGTTCCGCATGCACCAGCGCCTCGTACACACCGAGCCACGTGCTGACCGCAATGGGCCTCCCGGAGGAGGTGGCCACCAATGGCCTCCGCTTCTCGTGGTTCCCCGGGCAGGTCTCGGACTTCGACCCGGACGGCTTGGCGGAGATGATCGCGTACATGCAACCGGATGCCCCCTGACCGTTTGAGCTGCTCAGTCTTCGGGGCGCTGGACCAGCCGGTGTCCCCGAAGCATGCGACCGCACCTGATCAGTTCGGCCTCCCAGCCATTCTCGGTGCCGATCAGGTGCGGATTCTCGTAGAGGCCGGCGCGTAGCTCCAACTCGGTTAGACGGCGGTAACGCGGCGCGTCCGGGTCGTCGGGCGCCAGGAATTCGTGCTTGCGGTGGAGCAAAGGACGGTTAGGAGAGTTCGCGTAGGACATGTGCGAGGTCTCGAGGGTCTTGAGATCTACGAGGTACGAGGAAGTGATCCGCGGGTGTGGGTCCTTGTCGAACTCCGGGTAGTCGAGCCAGCTGATGGCTCGCCCCTGGTGCTTCAGCTTGGCGATGGTCCATTCCTGAGGCCGGCCAGCGGCGACGGAGGCGCAGTGCTCGTACAGGCGCAAAACTGTCGGCATCCGGTCGATCGCCCGGCGGTGCACGTACAGCGCGGTCGGGGTGATCTTGCCGACGCTGGATGCGTTCATGGCGGCCCGGACATAGGTGTCGTCCCGGAGCTTGAGGAGCAGACGGTCGGAGCGCCTGCAGGCTTCCTTGTACGAGGTGAAGAACGAACGGACGTCGAGCTGGACGCCGAGGGGGAGGCTGCTGAACGGACCTCGGCCGTTGAAGAGCTCGACGGCGAGGAACAGCAGCGTGTTCAGCGTCGTGCGCTTGGCGCCCTCGGAGACCTTCTCGGCGTCGACGGAGTCGCGTATGAGGCGCTTAAGTTCGCCGGGTTTCAGGTGGGCGAGCTGTTCGGCCATCGGCCGGGGCATCTCGTCGACACGGGGCGGACGGCCACGCCGTTCGACGTAGTCGACCAGCGAGGCGATAGCGGAAGTGGTATCGGCTGAAGCGAGCCACTCGGCGTCGGGGACGATGCGGTGTGCGAGGTAGCCCAGTCGGGCTGAGTCGTCCTTAAAGGCGTACACGATGCCGGGGGCCGCTGATACGCATCGTGTTCCTGTGACCTCCTCGACGTAGATCCGGAGCTCGTCCGGGCTAAAGAGGTGCTGGAACGTCTGCCGGCTGGTGAGGAGGCCGTCGCCGTACTCCTGGCCGCGGACTTTGGACCGCTCCCAGGTGAGGCGAGCCGAGACGATGAGTACGGTGGTCGCGAGCCTCCATGCCTCCTTGAGCGTCTGCCGACGCTCGACGGGGTCCTCGATGATGTTCAGGACGTAGGTGAGGAGGACGACGTCGGAGGGGGCCACCGGCGTGCTCGAGCTGTAGTAGGGGTCCCAACCGGTGATCTTGCAATTGAGGCGCTGGAGGGAGGCGACGTCGCCGCCTCGACCGCAGCCATAGTCGAGGATCGTGCGGTCCGCGTTGAGCTGGCGGTCGGCCAGAGCCTGGCGTGCCGGTACGGAGAGGCTGGAGCGACCGATCGCGGTGCGGCGGCGGTCGCTGTTCCATGACTTCTGCATGTCGGCCTCGTCAGTCGAGGAAAGGTGCGGGTCGCAGCATAGGCAGGGTGACGGTACGGGCGAAGAGGATTCCGGAAGCTGAGGTTTCCAGCGTGTCCCTCATTGCAACCGGTGAACTTGCCTGGCTGGCAGGCAAGAGGGGACCAGTCGCCGCCCGAGCAGGTGGATGTGACTATCTCGGCAGCGGCGACGTTGCGCACCCTCGGCTCGGCTGCCGGCGCGAACAGCTGTTCTCACCGCTGCCGTCGACACGCCACCTGGCACCTGGGTCAGCAGAACCGGGAGCCCTGGGCTCTTGCCGTGGTAACCGTCGTGGCCGTCCTTGCTTCGGACGTCTCGGCACCCCGCCGCCGTATGGCACTGGGTGAGACTTGGGCTGCTGACCCCAGAATGAGCACTCGCCCCGGCAGCGTGAATCCGCTGCGACGATTCCTTGGGTTCGCGGTATCCGCACTGGCAATGCGGACCGCTCAGTGCTGGTATGCGGGCGCAGGTCTGAAGCGTGAGCGCTGCGTGAGCGGACTGGGCGGCACTAGGGTAGACCCAACGTCATGGTGATCACGGACGGATGTCTCTGACCTGGCGAAACGGGATTCTGTGGCATCGTCCGGCACCAGTCTTGATGATCTTGCGGACCCTCGTAATGCGTAGGTCCTTGGTTCGAATCGCGAGGGTGGTTTCGAGAAAGGCCAGGTCATGCACTCCTGACTCGGCCTTCCCTCCTCCTTCGCCCTGTCCGAAGGCCGGGTCTACGACCTGTTCCCTGACCTCTACACCGCGCTCGACGACAGCGAGGCGAGCGAACGCGGACCGCCGCGAGACCAAGCTCCTCGCTCTCGCCTCCTGATGCCACTCGCCCTTGTCCGCACCACCACCAGCCCGGAAGGACTGCACGTGCCCACCGTCCTGTCTCCGGCTCCGACCGATCTGCAGTCGACGACCTGACCGATGCCAACCGGCGGCACCCAGCTGCCCCTGCTGACCACATCTGCGATCCGCTGTCCGCTTCCACCGCGGTCACCCACCTGCTGGTCCGCAGCTCACTCGCCTCCGGCACCGCCGGCCTCCTCTCCGACGTGACCTCGTCGTCAGTGTCCACGACGCACACCTGCCCGCCTTCGTGCCAGCCTGCAGGAGCACCCGAGTCGCCCTGACCAGCGTGCGAACTTGCTACCGCAAGGCGACCCACGGATGCAGCGCGCCGATGGGCCACCGTCCCAGCACCAAGCGCTGGGAGAAATCTGGGAGATGATCTTCTCCCAGAGACCAACTGAGACCCCGCCACACCAACCCAGACCAACCCTCTGACCTGCAGTTTCAGTAGATAGGCAGGTGTCGATCTTGGGTGGACCTCATTCGGGACGAAGAGGTCGTGGGTTCAAATCCCGCCACCCCGACAGCCGAAACACCAGGTCAGGCCCGGTGCTGAGAGATCAGCGCCGGGCCTGGACTGCGTTCGGGGTCAGCGGGCGCCGGGGGCGGCAGGTCGCGGCGCGCCGGTCGGGTGGGGG
>NZ_PVLV01000084.1 GCF_002982015.1 Streptomyces solincola | reverse complement strand
AGGGCCAGGTGCTGGACGCCTGCCCGCCGGGGGGGGGAGTACGGGGGGGGCCCCGGGACCGTCACCACGGTCCCGGGGCCCTCGCCGTGCCGGTGTCAGATGGTGCCGAGCTTGATCAGCGACAGCAGGGCGATGAGCTGGATCGACGAGGCGCCCAGGGCCTTCGGCCAGGGCAGGTCGTGGGACTTGCTCACCATGGAGGTGAACAGCGCCCCGGCGGCGAGCCAGGACAGCCAGCCGAGGATCTGCACGAGGGTGTTGTCGCCGCCCAGGAAGAGGGCGAAGACCAGGCGTGGCGCGTCGGTCAGGGCCATGATCAGCATGGAGAGACCGACCGTCGGCTGCCAGGCGCCGTCGCCGCCGAGCTGGCGGGCCAGGGTGTGGGTCACCGCGCCCAGGATCAGGCCGCCGACGACGAACATGACGCCGGTCAGCAGGACGTACGGGACGGCGGTGGAGAGGGTGGCGCTGATCGCCTCCTCGCGGGCCTCGTCGAAGCCGAACAGCGCCAGCAGGCCGTAGAGGAAGGTGACCACGACCGCCGGACCCCAGACGGCGTGGTCGCGCATCTGGAAGAAGGTCGGGCCGGGGCGCGTCACCATGCCGCTGAGGAGCTGCTTCCAGTGCAGCCGCGGCCCGGCCGGGGCGGGCGCGGCGCCGGCCTGGTAGGTGGCGCCGTCGCCGTAGCCCTCCTGGTAGCCGCCGGCCGCCGCGTACTGCTCGTCGTGGATGCTGAACGCCCGGGTGTGGCCCGGGTGGTTCGCCGCGTAGGGGTCGTGCTGCGGCGGCTGGTGCTGCTGCTGGTGGGGGTAGGGGTCGCCGAAGTACTCCGGCTCGCCGTAGGGCTGGCCGCCGTGAGCGCCCTGCCCGCCCTGCCCGCCCGGGTGCCCCTGGTGCGCGGGCGGCCACTGCTGCTGCCCTGGCTGCCGCCCCGAGGCGTACGGGGGCGGCGGCGCCGCGTTTCCGTACGGCGTCGCCTGCTGCGGTTGCTGTCGCGAGGTGCGGTTGTTGTCCCGGCCGCGTCCGATCCTGAATCCAGCCACGTCAACGAACGTACCCGCTCCCGCTGGATGGAGTGGACATGGCGGGAGGAGAGCGCCCCATTGCGGCTGAGCTGTGACATCCCCTAAGGGACCGGGGACGCGATCCTGGGGGCCATCCCGTCGGGGACGCGGAGGACGCGGAACGGCCGGACCTCTGCCTGTGCGGGGCGGAGGTCCGGCCGTCGGTCTCGGGGCGGTGGCGGCCCGGCTACTTCACCGGGGCGGGCTCCTCGTCGGGCGCGGCGCCGGGGGCGTCGCCGGCGGCCTCGGCGCCGCCGCCCTCGGGGCCGGAGTCCGAGTCGTCGGAGCCGGAGTCCGGGCCGGAGTCCCCGTCGCTGCCGCCCTCGGCCGGGGGCTCCGGGTCGGGGTCGACCGGGGTCTTGACCGAGTCGAGAAGGAGCTGGGCGACGTCGACCACCTGGAGCGACTCCGGGGCCTTGCCGTCGTTCTTCTTGCCGTTGACCGAGTCGGTGAGCATGACCAGGCAGAACGGGCAGGCGGTGGAGACGATGTCCGGGTTGAGGGACAGGGCCTCGTCCACGCGCTCGGTGTTGATGCGCTTGCCGATGCGCTCCTCCATCCACATCCGCGCGCCGCCGGCGCCGCAGCAGAAGCCGCGCTCCTTGTGGCGGTGCATCTCCTGCTGGCGCAGGCCCGGCACGGCGGACATGATCTCGCGCGGCGGCGTGTAGACCTTGTTGTGCCGGCCCAGGTAGCAGGGGTCGTGGTAGGTGATCAGCCCGTCCACCGGGGTGACCGGGGTGAGCCGGCCCTCGTCGATGAGGTGCTGGAGCAACTGGGTGTGGTGGATGACCTCGAACTCGCCGCCGAGCTGCGGGTACTCGTTGGCGATGGTGTTGAAGCAGTGCGGGCAGGTGGCGACGATCTTCTTGGCCGACTTGGGCTTGCGCGTCGACTCGTCCTCGTCGTCCTCGCCGAAGGCCATGTTGAGCATGGCCACGTTCTCCTGGCCGAGCTGCTGGAACAGCGGCTCGTTGCCCAGGCGGCGGGGGGAGTCGCCGGTGCACTTCTCGTCGCCGCCCATGATCGCGAACTTCACGCCCGCGATGTGCAGCAGCTCGGCGAAGGCCTTGGTGGTCTTCTTGGCCCGGTCCTCCAGGGCGCCGGCGCAGCCGACCCAGTAGAGGTAGTCGACCTCGGTGAGGTCCTCGACGTCCTTGCCGACGATCGGGACCTCGAAGTCGACCTCCTTGGTCCACTCGACCCGCTGCTTCTTGGCCAGGCCCCAGGGGTTGCCCTTCTTCTCCAGGTTCTTCAGCATCGTGCCGGCCTCGGAGGGGAACGCCGACTCGATCATCACCTGGTAGCGGCGCATGTCCACGATGTGGTCGATGTGCTCGATGTCCACCGGGCACTGCTCGACGCAGGCGCCGCAGGTGGTGCAGGACCACAGCACGTCCGGGTCGATGACGCCGTTCTCCTCCAGCGTGCCGACCAGCGGGCGCTCGGCCTCGGCCAGGGCGGCGGCGGGCACGTCGGCGAGCTGCTCGGCGGTGGCCTTCTCCTCGCCCTCCATGGTCTTGCCGCCGCCGGCCAGCAGGTAGGGGGCCTTGGCGTGCGCGTGGTCGCGCAGCGACATGATCAGCAGCTTGGGGGAGAGCGGCTTGCCGGTGTTCCAGGCGGGGCACTGCGACTGGCAGCGGCCGCACTCGGTGCAGGTGGAGAAGTCGAGGATGCCCTTCCAGGAGAAGTGCTCGACCTGGGAGGCGCCGAACACGGCCTCCTCGCCGTCGTTCTCGTCCTCGTCGAAGACCGTCTCGAAGTCGATCTCCTTGCCCCGGCTGGTCATCGGCTGGAGCGCGCCCAGCGCGGTGGCGCCGTCGGCGTTGCGCTTGAACCAGATGTTCGGGAAGCCCAGGAAGCGGTGCCAGGCCACACCCATGTTGGTGTTCAGCGAGACCGTGATCATCCAGATCAGCGACGTGCCGATCTTGATCATGGCGGTGAGGTAGATCAGCGTCTGGAGGGTGGGGACGGAGAGCCCGTCGAACGCCAGGACCAGCGGGTACGAGGCGAAGTAGGCGGCCTCGTAGTGGCTGACGCCGTGGATGGCGCCCTCCAGGCCGCGCAGCACCCAGATCGCCAGGCCGATGACGAGGATGACGTACTCGACGAAGTACGCCTGCCAGGCCTTGGAGCCGGCGAAGCGCGACTTGCGGCCGGCCCGGGAGGGCAGGCTGAGCAGCCGGATGCCGATCAGCGTGAGGATGCCCAGGATGGTCATCACGCCGATGAACTCGATGTACATCTCGAACGGCAGGAAGCCGCCGATGACCGGCAGCACCCAGTCGGCCTCGAAGAGCTGCCCGTACGCCTGGAGCAGGGTGGGCGGCAGGGTCAGGAAGCCGATCGCGACGAACCAGTGCGCGGCGCCGACGATCCCCCAGCGGTTCATCCGGGTGTGGCCGAGGAACTCCTTGACCAGGGTGATCGTCCTGGCCTTGGGGTCGTCGGTACGGCTGCCCGCGGGCACGGGCTGGCCGAGCTTCACGAACCGGTAGATCTGCGCGACCGCACGGGCGATGAGCGCGACACCGACCACGGTCAGCGTCAGCGACACGATGATCGCGGCGAGTTGCATGGGGGCTCCTCGGGCCTGCGAGGTGGGGAATCAGCACTAGTAGTGTCGCCGCTCGGCAGCCTGCCAGCGCACTACTAAGCGGTAACTTAATCGGTTCGTGCTGAGCGTACCCAGTTATCCGGCCGTGCTGTAGGCGGGTGTGCGGTGATCTGCGTCGCTCAGGCGACCCTGACCGCGCACCCGGCGCGGCGCCCGCAGCAGCAGGGCCACGTCGGCGGTCAGGCGGTGGTGCTCGACGTAGTCCTGGTCCAGGAGCAGCGGCTCGTCCCAGGGGAGTTCGGAGCCGCCGGCCTGCTGGGCGGGTCCGGTCAGGCCGGGGCGCACCGACTGCCGCCAGGGCAGGTGCGCCGCCGGGTCCTCGGGAGGCAGCGGCGCCGGGCCGACCAGGGCGAGTTCGCCGCGTACGACATGGGGCAGCCGGGAGAGCGCGTCCAGGTGGAGGCGGCGCACCGGCAGCGAGCGCAGGGTGAGCGGACGGCCGTGGCGGCCGGTCCGAATCTCGCGGACCCAGACGCCGCCGGCGGGCCGCCGGGCGGCGACGGCGAGGGCTGCGGCGGCCAGCAGGGGCGAGAGGACCGCCAGCAGTACGGCCGCCACAGTGGCGTCGAGGACCCGCTTGGGGTCGGGGAACCGGTCGGCGTCGTGCATGCGATGGCCCGTTTCCATGTGATTTCGTCTGTTTTGTTGCGTTCGCTGAACGATCGCATGGCGGGATGTGCACGGGTGGGGGTCGCGGGTACGCGGCGGGTCGTGTCCCGGTCGGCCGGGCCCTGACGGCTCCGGCGCGCTCTGCGCCTCTCGGCGGATACCGCGCGTACCTGCGATGTCGTGCCTGCCGGCGGACTCTGCGCATAAGAGCGGAATAAAAGTTGAGCCGACTCGGCTCAGGTCTGTTGACGCGGGCCGGGGGTGTCATGCATCCTTGAGCCTGTTCCACTCAAGCCTGTTGGAGGAATCGAAATGGCACGTGCGGTCGGCATCGACCTGGGCACGACTAACTCCGTCGTCAGCGTTCTCGAAGGCGGCGAGCCCACCGTCATCACCAACGCCGAGGGCGCCAGGACCACGCCGTCCGTCGTCGCCTTCGCCAAGAACGGCGAGGTGCTCGTCGGCGAGGTCGCCAAGCGCCAGGCGGTCACCAACGTCGACCGGACGATCCGTTCGGTCAAGCGCCACATGGGCACCGACTGGAAGATCGAGCTGGACGGGAAGAACTTCAACCCGCAGCAGATCAGCGCCTTCATCCTTCAGAAGCTGAAGCGCGACGCGGAGTCCTACCTGGGCGAGAAGGTGACCGACGCGGTCATCACCGTCCCGGCGTACTTCAACGACTCCGAGCGCCAGGCCACCAAGGAGGCCGGCGAGATCGCGGGCCTGAACGTCCTGCGCATCGTCAACGAGCCGACCGCGGCCGCCCTGGCCTACGGCCTGGACAAGGACGACCAGACGATCCTCGTCTTCGACCTCGGCGGCGGCACCTTCGACGTCTCGCTGCTGGAGATCGGCGACGGCGTCGTCGAGGTGAAGGCCACCAACGGCGACAACCACCTCGGTGGCGACGACTGGGACCAGCGGGTCGTGGACTACCTGGTCAAGCAGTTCCAGTCCGGCCACGGCGTGGACCTGGCCAAGGACAAGATGGCGCTCCAGCGCCTGCGCGAGGCCGCCGAGAAGGCGAAGATCGAGCTGTCCTCGTCCACCGAGACCACG
Source organism: Streptomyces solincola (assembly GCF_002982015.1). Lineage (GTDB taxonomy): Bacteria > Actinomycetota > Actinomycetes > Streptomycetales > Streptomycetaceae > Streptomyces > Streptomyces solincola. Next base: position 10,931 of record NZ_PVLV01000084.1, on the reverse strand, counting down.
ATCAACCTGCCCTACATCACGGCCTCCGCCGAGGGCCCGCTGCACCTGGACGAGAAGCTCACCCGCGCCCAGTTCCAGCAGCTCACCTCGGACCTGCTGGACCGCTGCAAGACCCCGTTCCACAACGTCATCAAGGACGCGGGCATCCAGCTCTCCGAGATCGACCACGTGGTCCTGGTCGGCGGCTCGACCCGGATGCCGGCCGTCGCCGAGCTGGTCAAGGAGCTGACCGGCGGCAAGGACGCCAACAAGGGCGTCAACCCGGACGAGGTCGTCGCCATCGGCGCCACCCTCCAGGCCGGCGTGCTCAAGGGCGAGGTCAAGGACGTCCTGCTGCTCGACGTCACCCCGCTGTCCCTCGGCATCGAGACCAAGGGCGGCATCATGACCAAGCTGATCGAGCGCAACACCACGATCCCGACCAAGCGCTCGGAGATCTTCACCACGGCCGAGGACAACCAGCCGTCCGTGCAGATCCAGGTCTACCAGGGCGAGCGCGAGATCGCGGCGTACAACAAGAAGCTCGGGATGTTCGAGCTGACCGGTCTGCCGCCGGCCCCGCGCGGCGTGCCGCAGATCGAGGTGTCCTTCGACATCGACGCCAACGGCATCATGCACGTGACCGCGAAGGACCTCGGCACGGGCAAGGAGCAGAAGATGACCGTCACCGGCGGCTCCTCGCTCGCCAAGGACGAGGTCGACCGGATGCGCCAGGAGGCCGAGCAGTACGCGGAGGAGGACTCCCGCCGCCGCGAGTCCGCCGAGACCCGCAACCAGGCCGAGCAGCTCGTCTACCAGACGGAGAAGTTCCTCGCCGACAACGCCGAGAAGGTCCCCGGCGACGTCAAGGCCGAGGTCGAGACCGCGGTGACGGAGCTGAAGGAGAAGCTCAAGGGCGAGGACACCGCCGAGATCCGCACCGCGACGGAGAAGGTCGCGGCCGTCTCGCAGAAGCTCGGCCAGGCCATGTACGCCGACGCCCAGGCCCAGCAGGCCGCGGGCGGCGACGGCGCCGGCGCGCCGGGCGGCGCGCAGGCCCAGGCCGATGACGACGTCGTCGACGCCGAGATCGTCGACGACGAGAAGCCGAAGGGCGGTGCCGCATGACGGAGGAGACCCCGGGATTCGACGAGAAGCCCGACGTCCCCTCCGGCGCCACCCCCGACGGCGCCGCGGAGGCCGCCGACGCCCCGACCCCGCAGCCCGAGACCGCCGGTTCGCCGGCGGCCCCGGCCGCGGGCGAGGACGGCCCGGCGGCCCCGGCCGGGGACGCGGACCGCACCGCGGGCCTGACGGCCCAGCTCGACCAGACCCGCACCGCGCTCGGCGAGCGCACCGCGGACCTCCAGCGGCTCCAGGCGGAGTACCAGAACTACCGCCGGCGGGTCGAGCGGGACCGGGTGCAGGTCAAGGAGATCGCCATCGCGAACCTCCTCTCCGAGCTGCTGCCGGTGCTCGACGACATCGGGCGCGCCCGTGAGCACGGCGAGCTGCTCGGCGGCTTCAAGTCGGTCGCCGAGTCGCTGGAGACGGTCGCCGCGAAGATGGGCCTCCAGCAGTTCGGCAAGGAGGGCGAGCCCTTCGACCCGACGGTCCACGAGGCCCTGATGCACTCCTACGCGCCGGACGTCACCGAGACGACCTGCGTCGCGATCCTCCAGCCCGGGTACCGGATCGGCGAACGGACCATCCGCCCCGCGCGGGTCGCCGTGGCCGAGCCCCAGCCCGGCGCGGCCCCGGCCACCCCGGAGGCCAAGGACTCCGCCTCGGACGAGGCGGCGCCCGGCGAGGAGAGCGGTGGCCCCGAGGAGGGCTGACGCGGTGAGCAGGAGCGGCAGCGGCGCGAGCGCCGGCGCCGCGCACGGTGCGGGCCGCGGTCGTGGCCCGCACCGTGCGGCGGACATGGGCGGTAACCGGAAGGAGGGACGTCGATGAGCACGAAGGACTTCGTGGAGAAGGACTACTACAAGGTTCTCGGCGTCCCCAAGGACGCCACCGAGGCCGAGATCAAGAAGGCGTACCGGAAGCTCGCCCGCGAGTTCCACCCGGACGCCAACAAGGGCGACGCGGACGCCGAGACCCGCTTCAAGGAGGTCTCCGAGGCGAACGACGTCCTCGGCGACCCCAAGAAGCGCAAGGAGTACGACGAGGCCCGCGCGCTCTTCGGCAACGGCGGCTTCCGCCCCGGCGGGGCCGGCGGTCCCGGCGGGACGTTCAACTTCGACCTGGGCGACCTCTTCGGCGGCGCCCAGGGCGGCGGCGGACCGGGCGGCGCCGGCGGCTTCGGCGGCGGCGGCCTCGGGGACGTGTTCGGCGGGCTGTTCAACCGCGGCGCCACCGGCGGCCGCACCCAGCCGCGCCGAGGCCAGGACGTCGAGTCCGAGGTGACGCTCAGCTTCACCGAGGCCGTGGACGGGGCCACCGTCCCGCTGCGGATGTCCAGCCAGCAGCCGTGCAAGGCGTGCTCCGGCACCGGCGACAAGAACGGCACGCCCCGGGTGTGCCCGACCTGCGTCGGCACCGGGCAGGTCTCCCGCGGCGGCAGCGGCTCGTTCTCGCTGACCGACCCCTGCCGCGACTGCAAGGGGCGCGGGCTGATCGCCGAGCACCCCTGCGAGGTCTGCAAGGGCAGCGGGCGCGCCAAGTCCTCGCACACCATGCAGGTCCGCATCCCGGCGGGCGTCTCCGACGGGCAGCGCATCCGGCTGCGCGGCAAGGGCGCGCCCGGCGAGCGCGGCGGACCGGCCGGCGACCTGTACGTGGTGGTGCACGTCGACTCCCACCCGGTCTTCGGCCGCAAGGGCGACAACCTCACCGTCACGGTGCCCGTCTCGTTCCCCGAGGCGGCGCTCGGCGGCGAGATCAAGGTGCCCGTCCTCGGCGGGCCGCCGGTCACCCTGAAGATCCCGGCCGGCACGCCCAACGGCCGCACCATGCGGGCCCGCGGCAAGGGCGCGGTCCGCAAGGACGGCACCCGCGGGGACCTGCTGGTCACCGTCGAGGTGGCGGTGCCGGACGAGCTGGACGACAAGGCGCGCGAGGCCCTGGAGACCTACCGGGAGGCCACGGCGGGCGAGGACCCGCGGGCCGCCCTGTTCCAGGCCGCGAAGGGGGCTTGAGATGGACGGACGCCGCCGCAACCCGTACGAGCTGACCGACGAGACGCCGGTGTACGTCATCTCGGTCGCCGCCCAGCTCAGCGGGCTGCACCCGCAGACCCTGCGCCAGTACGACCGGCTGGGCCTGGTCTCCCCGGACCGCACCGCCGGCCGGGGCCGCCGCTATTCGGCCCGCGACATCCAACTGCTGCGCCAGGTGCAGCAGTTGTCGCAGGACGAAGGCATCAACCTGGCCGGCATCAAGCGGATCATCGAGCTGGAGAACCAGGTCGCCGCCCTTCAGTCCCGGATCGGCGAGCTGAGCGCGGCGGTCGAGGGCGCGGCGGCGGCGATCCGCCAGCGCGAGGCCCAGGTGCACGCCTCCTACCGGCGCGACCTGGTCCCGTACCAGGAGGCGCAGCGGGCGAGCGCGCTGGTCGTCTGGCGTCCGCCGACCGGCCGCAAGCGCGGCGACTGACCTCCGGTCAGGACCACCCGTTCCCACCCCGACGGCCCCCGGGCCGGACCCCGCCAGGTCCGCCCGGGGGCCGTCGGCCGTCCGCCCCTGCCCGTATCCGCGGCCCCCGGCTTCCCGTACGCCCATGGCATGATCCGTTCATGTCTGCCACCGGACCCGGGAACGCGACGACCGTGCTGCGCGCCGCGCGCTGGTCCGCAGGGGTGCTCGGGGCGGCGGCGCTGCTGGTCGCCGGCGGGCCGCTGCTGGCGGGCTGCGACGACGAGACGGGCGACGCGCCCCTGCCCGTACGGCTTCCGGCGGCTGCGCAGAGCGGCCCGTCCGACCCGTACGGGCCGACCCCGGTCCCCGGCGCGTCCCCGGCGCCGTCGCCCCCTTCGCCGGCGCCGTCCGAGGGGCCCTGCCCGGAGGGCGGGGTGCGGGTGGCGACCGGGCTGGTGGACTCCGCGATGGGGCTGCGCGCCATGGAGGTCTCGCTGGCCAACTGCGGTACGCGGCGGGTGGAGGTGAGCGGCTACCCGGAGCTGACGGTGCTCGACGGGCGGTCGGCCCCGATGGAGTCGGTGACCGTCCACCAGGGGTCGAACACCGACAGCCGGCACCGGCCGACGGTGTTCGCACTCGGGCCGGGGGAGCGGGCGGTCGCGGCGGTGGTCTGGCGCAACACGGTGACCCTGACCGACCGGCCGGCCACCGAGGGCGTCTACCTGCGCGTCGTGCCGGTGCCGGGCGCCCCCGGGCAGCGGGTGCGTCCGGGCGACGGCGGCCCGCTCGACCTGGGCAACACCGACCGGGTGGAGGTCACCCCCTGGCGGCCGGCGGCCGCCGACTAGCCGCCGGGGTGGGCCTCCGGCTCGCGCTCCAGCATGCCGGAGCGGGCGATGAGGTAGCCGAGCTGGGTCCGGCTGCCGCTGCCCAGGACGGCGGCCAGCTTGGCGATGTGGGCGCGGCAGGTGCGGACGTTCATCCCGAGGCGCCGGGCGATGGCCTCGTCCACGTGCCCCTCGACCAGGAGGCGGGCGATGGAGCGCTGGACGCCGCTGATGCCGTCCGACTTGAGGTCGTAGGGGATCTCCTCCTTCAGCGGCACGGCCAGTTGCCAGAACTGGTCGAAGACGCCCGCGAGGTAGGCGACCAGGCCGGGGTGGCGCAGTTCCAGGGCGATCTGCCGGTCGCTGCGGGCCGGTACGAACGCCACCTCGCGGTCCACGATGATCAGCCGGTCGATGATCTGCTCCAGGGTGCGCACCTCCACCTCGGGGCCGACGTGTTCGAGGTAGGTGAGCGTCAGTTCGGTGTGGCGCGCGGTGTGCTGGTAGAGCGTGCGCATCCGGATGCCGCGGCCCAGCAGCGGCTGCACCCGCCGCAGCGCCTCGCGCAGGGCGTTGGCCGGGCGGCCGCCGCCGGGCTGCACGGTGAGCAGTTCGCGCTCGCAACCGGAGATGACCCGGTCGAGGGTGCCGTTGATGCGGTGCAGGCCCTCCAGGACGGTGATCGAGTGGGTCTCGGGGGCGTTCTGGGCGCTGATGGCCATGAACGGCTGGAACGCGTCGGACAGCTCGACCGTGCGCCGCCTGCGCTGGAGGATCTCGCGCTCGATGGGCTGCAAGAGCTGGGCCAGCGCGGACGAGGGCGGGACGGGGCGCAGCCACTGGGCGTCGTCCGGGTCGGGGTGGAGCAGCGAGAGATCGAGCAGGCAGGGTGTCTTCAGCGCCTCTGACCGGGGGATTCTCCCGGTGCGCAACGCGGTCGCATACAGCTCGGATCCGGCCGGGCACAGCTCCGTATGCGAATGGGGGTGGTCTGGTTGGTCCGGTTCTATCCCCATTTGTTCACCCCCAGGCTCCTGCATCTCAGGAACATGATGCCTGGCGTAGGTGGTGGAAACGTGGAGAGTGAGAAATCGTCTTACTCGCGGGGGTTGGAGAAGACGTTGCCTTCAAGTGAGGTTGCTCGGTGATGATCAAGAGAATCATGCGTGCAGCGGCCGCTGCTGCCGTCATCGGCGCGGGCGCGATAGGCGTCCTGGGGGCCGCCGGGGGGACCGGTTCGTACGCGGCCGCCGGCGTGGTGGCGAAGCAGCAGGACCCGGGCTGGTCCGCGGCTCCGGCCGTGGTGGCCGACCCGGGCTGGCACGCCGCTCCCGCGACCGCCCAGCAGGACCCGGGCTGGCACACCGCCCCGGCGTCCGCGAAGCTCGACCCGGGCTGGCACACCGGCCCGTCGGCGAAGCTGGACCCGGGCTGGTCCGCGGCTCCGGGCGTGGCGGCCGACCCGGGGTGGCACACCGCCCCCGCGGGCGCCGCGTCCCTGAACGACCCCGGCTGGCACGTCCTCAGCGCATGAACATGCCCGAAGACTCCCGTTTCCGCCGGGAGATGGCGTCCGCCTACCGTTCCGGGTGGCATTTCATCGACCTCGTCACGGCGGTGCCGCACCGTGGCGATTCGTTGATGGTCACCCTCTTCGGAGAGCCGATCGTCATCACCCGCGGGGACGACGAGGACATCCGCGCCTACCGGTGCCTGCGACGGCCCCGCGGGGCCCCGCAGCCCGTCCGCTGTGCCATCCGGTACGGCATGATCTTCGTCAATCTCGACCAGCGCGACCATCAGCTCGTCGAGCCGGAGACCACCACCGCCACCCCCCGCAGTGCCTGAGCGATTCCCCCGTCGTCATCGATCGCTCAGGTGCTTCCCCCACACAACGGCGCCATCGTGACCTGAACACGATGGCGCCGTTGTGCTGTCCGCGCACGACGGCGCCGTCGTGCTGTCCGCACGCGGTGGCGCCCGGGCGCTGTTCGCGCGACGGCGGCCGGGTGCGCCTCAGGTACGGCCCATCGCCCGGGTGAGGGTGATCTCCACGACCACCCGGTCCGGGTTGGGCGAGGGGGTGCGCCCGTAGCGGGCCGCGTACCGCTCGACGGCGTTCGCGACCTCCTCCGGCTCCGTCCGGATGCGCGCCACGCCCTCCAGGGTCGCCCAGTGCCGCCCGGCCACCTGGCACACCGCCGCCCGCGCCCCGTCCGGGCCGGCGGCCAGCACGTTGGCCACCTTGCGGCTGTGCCGGTTGGCGATCACCCGCGCCACCCCCAGCTCGCCGTCCTCGGGCGCGTACGTCGCCCCCACCGCCACCACGTGCGGCGAGCCGTCCGGGCGGGGCGTGGTCAGGGTGCACACGTGGTACTCGCGCCAGAAGGCGAGGTAGCTCTCCGGAGGATCGCGCAGGTCGACAGCCATGTCCGCGAACCTACCGGCGGCGGGGGCGGCGATCCGCGCCGGGCCCGCGGCGTCACGCGATCGAGTGGGCCCCGCGTGGTGACCGCGTACCGCCTTGAGTGGACTACACTCAACTTTGTGGACGCTGACCCAGTCAGCGCCGGATGCGGACCCCGCAACCGGGCACCACGATGGACAGGACGTCGCAAGCCGAGGCGGGAAAGGGACGATGTGGACGCCGAGCTGACCAACAAGAGCCGGGACGCGCTGAACGCGGCCACCAGCCGCGCCGTGTCCGAGGGAAACCCGGACCTCACCCCGGCGCACCTGCTGGTCGCGCTGCTGGAGGGCCAGGACAACGAGAACATCGTGGACCTGCTGGCCGCCGCCGGGGCCGACCAGGCCGCCGTACGCGCCGGGGCCGAACGGGTGCTGGCCGCGCAGCCCAGCGTCAAGGGCTCCACGGTCGCCCCGCCGCAGGCCAACCGCGAGCTGCTGAGCGTGGTCGCGGACGCCTCGCAGCAGGCCAAGGACCTCGGCGACGAGTACCTGTCCACCGAGCACCTGCTGATCGGCATCGCGGCCAAGGGCGGCCAGGCCGGCGAGGTGCTGAAGGAGCAGGGCGCGACCGCGAAGAAGCTGCTGGAGGCGTTCCGGCAGACGAGGGGAGGACGACGGGTGACCACGCCCGACCCGGAGGGCCAGTACAAGGCGCTGGAGAAGTTCGGCACCGACTTCACCGCCGCGGCCCGCGAGGGCAAGCTCGACCCGGTGATCGGCCGGGACCAGGAGATCCGCCGGGTGGTGCAGGTGCTCTCCCGGCGCACCAAGAACAACCCCGTCCTCATCGGCGAACCCGGCGTCGGCAAGACCGCCGTCGTCGAGGGCCTGGCCCAGCGCATCGTCAAGGGCGACGTCCCCGAGTCGCTGCGCGACAAGCGGCTGGTCGCGCTCGACCTCGGCGCGATGCTCGCGGGCGCGAAGTACCGCGGCGAGTTCGAGGAGCGGCTGAAGACCGTCCTGTCCGAGATCAAGGACAGCGACGGGCAGATCATCACGTTCATCGACGAGCTGCACACGGTCGTCGGCGCGGGCGCCGGCGGGGACTCGGCGATGGACGCCGGCAACATGCTCAAGCCGATGCTGGCCCGCGGCGAGCTGCGGATGGTCGGCGCGACCACCCTGGACGAGTACCGCGAGCGGATCGAGAAGGACCCGGCCCTGGAGCGCCGCTTCCAGCAGGTCCTGGTCTCCGAGCCGACCGTCGAGGACACCGTCGCCATCCTGCGCGGGCTCAAGGGCCGCTACGAGGCCCACCACAAGGTGCAGATCGCCGACTCCGCGCTGGTGGCCGCCGCCACCCTCTCCGACCGCTACATCACCTCCCGCTTCCTGCCCGACAAGGCCATCGACCTGGTCGACGAGGCCGCCTCCCGCCTCCGGATGGAGATCGACTCCTCACCGGTGGAGATCGACGAGCTCCAGCGGGCCGTGGACCGCCTGCGGATGGAGGAGCTGGCCCTCTCCAAGGAGACCGACGAGGCCAGCAAGCAGCGGCTGGACAAGCTGCGCCGGGACCTCGCCGACAAGGAGGAGGACCTGCGCGGGCTGACCGCCCGCTGGGAGAAGGAGAAGCAGGGCCTCAACCGGGTCGGCGAGCTGAAGGAGAAGCTGGACGAGATGCGCGGCACCGCCGAGCGCGCCCAGCGCGACGGCGACTTCGACACCGCTTCCAAGCTGCTGTACGGGGAGATCCCGGCCGTCGAACGGGAGCTGGCCGAGGCCACCGAGGCCGAGCAGGAGGCCGCCAAGGACACCATGGTCAAGGAGGAGGTCGGCCCCGACGACATCGCCGACGTGGTCGGTTCCTGGACGGGCATCCCGGCCGGGCGGCTGCTGGAGGGCGAGACGCAGAAGCTGCTGCGGATGGAGGAGGAGCTGGGCCGGCGGCTGATCGGCCAGTCCGAGGCGGTGCGCGCGGTCTCCGACGCGGTACGCCGCACCCGGGCCGGAGTCGCCGACCCCGACCGGCCCACCGGGTCGTTCCTCTTCCTCGGCCCCACCGGCGTAGGCAAGACCGAACTGGCCAAGGCGCTCGCCGACTTCCTCTTCGACGACGAGCGGGCCATGGTCCGCATCGACATGTCGGAGTACGGCGAGAAGCACAGCGTCGCCCGCCTGGTCGGCGCGCCCCCCGGCTACGTCGGCTACGAGGAGGGCGGCCAGCTCACCGAGGCGGTGCGCCGCCGCCCGTACAGCGTGGTGCTGCTGGACGAGGTGGAGAAGGCCCACCCGGAGGTCTTCGACATCCTGCTCCAGGTGCTCGACGACGGCCGGCTGACCGACGGTCAGGGCCGCACCGTCGACTTCCGCAACACCATCCTCATCCTCACCTCCAACCTGGGCAGCCAGTACCTGATCGACCCGGCCACCAGCGCCGAGGAGAAGAAGCAGCAGGTGCTGAACACCGTCCGGTCGTCCTTCAAGCCCGAGTTCCTCAACCGGCTGGACGACATGGTGGTCTTCTCCGCCCTCTCCGGCGACGAGCTGACCCGCATCGCCCGCCTCCAGGTCGACCGGCTCGCCCGCCGGCTCGCCGACCGCCGCCTGACCCTCGACGTCACCCCGGCCGCCCTGGACTGGCTCGCCGCGGAGGGCAACGACCCCGCCTACGGCGCCCGCCCGCTGCGCCGCCTGGTGCAGACCGCCATCGGCGACCGCCTCGCCAAGGAGATCCTGGCCGGCGAGATCGCCGACGGCGACACCGTCCGCGTCGACCGCGCCGGAGACGGCGGCGAAGGGCTGATCGTGGGCCCGGCGTCATGACCCCCCGAGGCCCTCGGACGGCCGGCTTCCGCTCCTGGCGGATCGCCGGGGTGCGGGGTTGCCACGGGCGGGCGGCGATGGGGGAGGATGGCGGCAATCGTTCGAAGGGAAGTTCACGTGAGCATCGACCCGGCCTCGATCCCGAATTTCGGTGGCCAGCAGCCCCAGCCCGAGCAGGCCGGCGGACCGGCGGGTCCTGTCGTGCCCGACCAGGACCTGGTCAAGCAGCTCCTCGAGCAGATGGAGCTGAAGTACGTCGTCGACGACGAGGGCGACCTGGCGGCTCCGTGGGAGGAGTTCCGTACGTACTTCATGTTCCGCGGCGAGGACGAGCAGCAGGTCTTCTCCGTGCGGACCTTCTACGACCGCCCCCACCCGGTGGACAGCCGGTCCCAGATCATGGAGCTGATCGACGACTGGAACCGCCGCACCCTGTGGCCCAAGGTCTACACCCACCTGCACGAGGACGAGCAGGGCGGCGCGACGCTGCGGCTGATCGGCGAGGCGCAGATGCTGATCGGCGTCGGCGTCAGCCTGGAGCACTTCGTGCAGTCCACGGTGAGCTGGGTGCGCGCGTCGATCGAGTTCGACAAGTGGCTGGCGGAGCAGCTCGGCCTGGACGGCGGCGAGGGCGGCGAGCCCACCGCCGACGAGGTCTGACCACCCTTCCCGGCACGGCGGTGGCGCTCTAGAGCGCCATCGTGGCGAGGGTCAGCAGATAGGTCCCGTAGCCGAACGACAGCCCGGCGAGGGCGGCGACCAGTACGGCCGCCGCCCTCGGCCGGGCTCTTCGCAGCGCGAGGGCCACCGGCGCCAGCAGCGGGAACGCCGGCAGCAGGAACCGCGGCTTGGACTCGAAGAAGCCCGCCCCGCCCACCGCGATCACCACCAGGACGGCGGTGTAGACGAACAGCGCGAGCGGCGGGCGCTCCAGCGCCAGCAGGACCAGCAGCACCACCGACACCCCGGTGAGCAGCAGCGAGACGGTGAAGCCCAGGTCCATCGGCCGGGTGGCCACCGCCCGCGCGAAGCCGTACGTGCCGCGCCCGAAGTCGAAGCGCGACGTCCAGCCTGCCTGGACCCGGAAGTACCCGCCCGGCACGTCCCCGGTCCGCACGCCCACCCACAGCACGTACCCCAGCCAGCCCGCCGGGGCCAGCAGCGCCGCCGCGCACGGCCGCCACCCGGGCGAGCGGCGGGCGCGCAGCCTTCGCGACGCCTCGACGGCGGCCGCCGCGCCCACCGCCGCCGCCACCGCCACACCGTTCGGCCGGGCGGCCCCCGCCAGCGCCGCCAGGACGCCCGCGC
>NZ_PVLV01000083.1 GCF_002982015.1 Streptomyces solincola | reverse complement strand
GTGCTGTAGTCCACCGGGCACGCGGGGGAAGGGGCGGTACGGGAATCCCGTACCGCCCCTTCCCCCGCGTGCCCGGTGGACTACAGCACCTTGGAGAGGAACGCCTTCGTCCGGTCGTGCTGCGGGTCGGTGAGCACGTCGCGCGGGTGGCCGGACTCGACCACGACGCCGCCGTCCATGAAGACCAGCGAGTCGCCGACCTCGCGGGCGAAGCCCATCTCGTGGGTGACCACGACCATGGTCATGCCCGACTCGGCCAGGTCCCGCATGACGTCCAGGACGTCGCCGACCAGCTCCGGGTCGAGCGCGGAGGTCGGCTCGTCGAACAGCATCAGCTTGGGCTCCATGGCGAGCGCCCGGGCGATCGCCACCCGCTGCTGCTGGCCGCCGGAGAGCTGCGAGGGGTAGTTGCCGGCCTTGTCGCCGAGGCCGACCCGGTCCAGCAGCTTCCTCGCCTGCTCCCGGGCCGCCGCCTTGGACACGCCCTTGACCTGGACCGGGGCTTCCATGACGTTCTCCACGGCCGTCATGTGCGGGAACAGGTTGAAGCGCTGGAACACCATGCCGATGTCGCGCCGCTTCAGCGCGACCTCGCTGTCCTTCAGCTCGTAGAGCTTGTCGCCCTTCTGCCGGTAGCCGACCAGCTCGCCGTCGACGTACAGCCGGCCGGCGTTGATCTTCTCCAGGTGGTTGATGCACCGCAGGAAGGTGGACTTGCCGGAGCCGGACGGGCCGATCAGGCAGAACACCTCGCCCTCGGCCACCTCCAGGTCGATGCCCTTGAGGATGTGGGCCGCGCCGTAGGACTTGTGGACGCCCTCGGCCTTCACCATGGCGGTCATGCCGACGCTCCAGTCGTGTTGCCGCGGGACAGGGAGAGCAGGTTCGCCTTGACCTTCTGCCACGGGGTGGGCGGAAGCTGGCGCAGCGAGCCGCGCGCGTAGTGCCGCTCGACGTAGTACTGGCCGACGCTGAAGATGCTGGTCAGCACCAGGTACCAGACGGAGGCGACGAGCAGCGTCTCCATGATGGCGAACGAGGTGGAGCCGATGTTCTGCGCGGCGCGCAGCAGCTCGGTGTACTGGACCGCGGAGACCAGCGAGGAGGTCTTCATCAGGTTGATGAACTCGTTGCCGGTCGGCGGCACGATGACCCGCATCGCCTGCGGCAGCACGATCCGGCGCATGGTCTTGCTGTTCTTCATGCCGAGCGCGTGGGACGCCTCGGTCTGGCCCTCGTCGACGGACTGGATGCCCGCGCGGACGATCTCCGCCATGTAGGCGCCCTCGTTCAGGCCGAGCCCCAGCAGGGCGACCATGAACGGCGTCATGACGTCGACCATCTCGTCCTTGTAGAAGCCGAGATTGAGGATCGGGAAGATCAGCGCCAGGTTGAACCAGAGCAGGAGCTGCACGAAGACCGGGGTGCCGCGGAAGAACCAGATGTAGAGCCAGGAGACGGCTCCGGTCACCGGGTTCTTCGACAGCCGCATCACCGCGAAGACGATGCCCAGCACCAGGCCGATCGCCATCGACAGCACGCTGATCAGCAGGGTGCTGCCGAGGCCGGTCAGGATCCGGCTGTCGAAGATCAGGTCCCCGACGGTCTGCCAGCGGATGTCGCCCTGGGCGAAGGCCCAGACCAGGCTGCCCAGCAGGAGGACCACGACGACGCCGCTGACCCAGCGGCCCCAGTGGCGGACCGGGATCGCCTTGATCTGCTCGGGCTGCACGCCGTCGGTCCTGACCGCGGTCGCGGCCCTCGCCGGGACGGGGGCGGGCGCCGCCGGAGCGTCCGGAGCCTTGCCGGCCCCGGAAGCCCCGGGAGCCTCCGGGGCCTTGTCGGCCGGCGGCTCGCCGGCCGGCTTCTTGTCGAACTTGTCAGTCACCGTGACTGCCCTTCAGTGGTGCTCAGACCTGGTGCGGGAAACGGCGGTCACTTGCCGCCGTTGACGGTCGCCTCGGTCACGGCGCTGTTCTTGACGTCCCACTTCTCCAGGACCTTCGCGTACTCGCCGTTCTTGATGATCGCGTCCAGCGCGGCCTTGACGGCGTCCCGCAGCTCCGGGTTGCCCTTGGCGACCGCGATGCCGAACGGGCCAGCGTCGAGCTGGCCGCCCGCCACCTCGAAGTCGTTGCCGCCGCCGGCGGTCTTCGCGATGTGCGCGGCGACCGGGTAGTCGTTGAGGTCGGCGACCGCGCCGCCGGACTTCACGCGGGTCTGGGCCTCGGCGTCGGTGTCGAACGCCTCGATGGTGAGCTTGCCCTTCTTGCCCGACTCGCAGGTCTTGGCCTGCTTCTTGAAGGTGTCCTCGTAGATGGTGCCGCGCTGCACGGCGACCTTCTTGCCGCACAGGTCGTCGAGCGTGGTGATCTTCTCCGGGTTGCCCTTCTTGACCAGCAGGGAGACGCCGGAGGTGAAGTAGTCGACGAAGTCGACGCCCTTGCCGACCTTCTTGCCGGTGTCGTCCAGGCCCTCCTGGCGGGCCTTGGTGTCGCTCATCGCGGACATGACCAGGTCCTGGCGGCCGGTGTTCAGGGAGGAGATCAGGCCGTCGAAGGTGCCGCTGGTGAACTCGAAGGTCACTCCGAGCTGCTTGCCGATCGCGGCGGCGATGTCGGGGTCGATGCCGACGATCTTGCCGCCCTCCTCGAACTCCATCGGCGCGTACGCGGCGTCCGTGCCGACCTTGATCTTGCCGGCGTCCTGGTACTTCTTCGGCAGCTTGTCGAAGAGCGGCGCCGCGTTGCCCGCGGCGGAGGGCTTGGCGGTCCCCGAATCGCCCCCGCCGCCGTTGGTCTGGTCGCCGCAGGCGGTCAGCAGCATCGAGCCGGCGACCGCGACGGCGGCGAGCGCGGCTATCCGGGACGGCTTCGTCGTCCGGGTCTTCGCGGCGGCCGTACGGGTGGTGCTTGCGGTCATGGTCGGGTTCCTCCGGCTGGTGAAATGCTCGAAACGAGGGGGAGGTCAGGCGGTCGGGCACACACCTTCGGGTGTCGCGACCTCGTGCGAATACGCGCATCTTGCCATTCGGACGGGGTCGAACAGGGGGCTCCGCATGTCAAAATCGGATAACGGGAGACCCCCGAACCCCGCCAGGCCGGTACCGCAAGGCCGGACCTTCTGCGGGACAGTCCCGTCCGGGCCGGAAAATCTCCGGCCGATCTCGTCATGCGGACGGTGTTTCGGCGGCGAAACGGGAGATGTGCGGACTTGCCGCCTTTTCCGGCTCTTCCCGTCCTTTACCGGACTTCCCCCGTCGCCGTCCGGGCCGCCCCCGCCGAGGGGCGTAACCCCGGTCACACCGCGCGGCCGGGCCGCCGCGACCGGGCCATACCGACTCGTCGCCGGTGCCCATCGTCCGGTAGAACAGACCCTTACACCCCTCATCCGGGGCTCAGGGCGCGTGTGCGGCGCGCCCGCGCGTACGCAACCTCCCCCCGCGGGGGCGGGTCATCCGCCGCCGCGAGGCGCGTACGCGGGTCCGCCCACCCCTCCTCAACCAGGAGTGGCCACCCTCAACTGCAAAGACTTAAGGGGTCAACACAATGGCAGCGGAGATCGTGAATCCTCGCAGCGACAGCGACAACGGCATCGAGAGTGCCGACAACGCCACCGGCGAACCCTTCGATCCGGCGTTCGCCCTCCACCGGGGCGGCAAGATGGCGATCCAGGCGACCGTGCCGGTGCGCGACCGGGACGACCTGTCCCTGGCGTACACCCCCGGTGTCGCCAAGGTGTGCACCGCCATCGCCGAGCAGCCGGAGCTGGTCCACGACTACACCTGGAAGTCCCAGGTCGTGGCCGTGGTCACGGACGGCACCGCGGTGCTCGGGCTCGGCGACATCGGCCCGGAGGCCTCCCTCCCCGTGATGGAGGGCAAGGCGATCCTCTTCAAGCAGTTCGGCGGCGTCGACGCGGTCCCGATCGCGCTCGCCACCACCGACACCGACGAGATCGTGGACACCATCGTCCGCCTCGCCCCCTCCTTCGGCGGGGTCAACCTGGAGGACATCTCCGCCCCCCGCTGCTTCGACATCGAGCGCAAGCTCCAGGAGCGGCTGGACATCCCGGTCTTCCACGACGACCAGCACGGCACCGCCGTGGTCACCCTGGCCGCCCTGCGCAACGCGGCCAAGCTCACCGGCCGCGGCCTCGGCGAGCTGCGCGCGGTGATCTCCGGCGCCGGTGCGGCGGGCGTGGCGATCGCCAAGTTCCTGCTGGAGGCCGGCCTCGGCGACGTGGCGGTCGCCGACCGCAAGGGCATCGTCAGCCGCGACCGCGAGGACCTCACCCCGGTCAAGCGGGAGCTGGCCGAGCTGACCAACAAGGCCGGCGTCTCCGGCACCCTGGAGTCGGCGCTGGCCGGCGCGGACGTCTTCATCGGCGTCAGCGGCGGCACGGTGCCGGAGGCGGCCGTCGCCTCCATGGCCCCGGGCGCGTTCGTGTTCGCCATGGCCAACCCGAACCCGGAGGTCCACCCGGACGTGGCGCACCAGTACGCCGCGGTGGTGGCCACCGGCCGCTCGGACTACCCGAACCAGATCAACAACGTGCTGGCCTTCCCCGGCATCTTCGCCGGCGCCCTCCAGGTCCGGGCCTCCCGGATCACCGAGGGCATGAAGATCGCCGCCGCCAACGCGCTCGCGGACGTGGTGGGCGACCAGCTCGCCGCGGACTACGTGATCCCCTCGCCGTTCGACGAGCGGGTCGCCCCGGCGGTCACCGCCGCGGTGGCCGCCGCCGCCCGCGCCGAGGGCGTCGCCCGCCGCTGACCGGCCGCCCCGCAGAGCACGACCGAGGGCCGCGCCGCACCCCGTGCAGGGTGCGGCGCGGCCCTCGCCGCTTGTCCCGCCCGCACCTCCGTACCCCTCTCGCTGGGAGCCCCGTCCGGTGACCTCCGTCGTCCCGCCGAGCCGCACGCCCGTGTCCGTGCCCGCGCCCGCCGCCGTGCCGGCCGCGAGAGTGCTGAGCCGCGTCGAGGACGGCGAGCGGCTGCCCGCCCTGCTGTGGGAGCTGGGGCCGGGCTGGCGCACGGTCAGCAGCGCCGTCCTCGGCGGCGGGATCGGCCCCCGTACATGGGTGCTGAACGCCCAGGTCGCGCACGGCTACCGGCGCACCGACCCCGAGCGGCACCTGGCCGCGCTGGCGGCGGCGGCCGGGGCGAGCGGCCCCGGTGTGGGGCTGCTGACCGCCGCCGACGTCGGCGGCCGCGCCCGCGCCCGGGACGGCGGCGCGGAGGCCGTGGTGACCTCGGGCGTCTCGGTACGGAGCTGGGCGGCCGCGCCCGGCGAGGGCGGCGCCCCGCAGCCTCCCGGCACCATCAACATCGTCGCCCTGCTGCCGGCGGCGCTCGGCGACGCCGCCCTGGTCAACGCGGTCGCCACCGCCACCGAGGCCAAGGTGCAGGCCCTGCTGGACCTCGGCTACGACTGCTCGGGCACCCCGACCGACGCGGTCTGCGTCGCCGCCCGCGAGCCGGGGCCCGGCGAGGAGACGCACGCCTTCGCCGGCCCCCGCTCCCTGTGGGGCGCCCGCCTGGCCCGCGCCGTGCACCGGGCGGTGTACGAGGCCACCTGCGCCCCCTGAGGACCCGGCGGCTGCACCGCGTTGGCGCGGTGTTCGCCGTACCTCTTCCACCGGTCCATCCACGGCTGCTGCAATGCCTCCGCGCGACAGCCCTGGAACCCCACCCTGGAGGCGCGAGTGAACCTGGTCGTCAACGGCGACGCCGAGACCGGACCCGGAGGCACCGACGCACCGGTCGCCACCGTGACCGGCTGGCGCATCACGCAGGGCGCGCCCGCGCTCATCGCGTACAGCTTCGGCGGGGGCTATCCGACCGCCGCCGACCCCGGGCCCGACCGGCGCGGCAGCCGCTTCTTCGGCGGCGGGAACGCCCCGCGCACCGCCCTCGTCCAGGACGTGGCCCTGCCGGCGGCCGGGGCGACCGGGCACGCGGCGATCGACGCCGGACGGGTGCGGTACGCGGTGGAGGCCTGGCTCGGCGGATACGCCACCCAGGAGGACGGGGCCCGCCTCTCGGTGGAGTTCCGGGACGCCAGGGGGACCCCGGTGGCGCTGAGCGTGCTGGGGCCGGTCACCTCCGGCGAGCGCGGCGGCCGCACCGGGCTGCTGAAGCGGACCGCCGGGGCGCAGGCGCCGCCCGGGGCGCGCACCGCGCGGCTGCTGCTGGTGCTCACCCGTACCGGCTCGGGCGCCTCCAACGACGGCTACGCCGACGGCATCTCGCTCACCCTGACGGCGAGCGCGGCGACGGGAACCACCCCCACCGGAGGCGCGCTGTGACGCTGGACCGACGCACCCTGCTGAAGGCGGCCGGCGCCGCCGGGGCGCTGAACACCGTCTGGCCGCTGTCGGCCGGCCTGTCGCCCGCGCAGGCCCGGGAGGCCGCCGAGGCGCTGGGCGCGGACTACGACCCGGCCCCCTTCACCCTGGGCGTGGCCTCCGGCGACCCGCAGCCGGGCTCGGTGGTGCTGTGGACCCGGCTGGCTCCGGAGCCGCTCGCCGCCGAGCAGAAGCTGCCCGAGGTGGTGGCGGTGGACTGGGTGGTCGCCGAGGACCAGGCGCTGACCCGGGTGGTCGCCCGGGGCAGCGCGCCCGCCTCCGCCACCCTCGGGCACAGCGTGCACGTCCCCGTGCAGGGGCTGGCCGCCGGGCGGACGTACTGGTACGCCTTCAGCGCGCTGGGCAGGACCAGCCGGGTGGGCCGCACCAGGACCGCCCCCACCGGCAGCGTGGCCCGGGTGCGGTTCGCCACCGCCAACTGCCAGGCGTTCCACGACGGGTTCTACGCCGCCCACCGGGGCATCGCCCGCGAGGACGTGGACTTCGTGGTCCACCTCGGCGACTACATCTACGAGCACGGGCCGGTCGGCGGCGACCACGTCCGCGACCACGAGGGCCCGGCGGTCCTCACCCTGGCCGACTACCGCCGCCGGCACGCCCTCTACAAGGGCGACGCCTCCCTGCGCGAGGCGCACGCCGCCCACCCGTGGTTCCTGACCTGGGACGACCACGAGGTGGCCAACGACTACAGCGGTACGGGCGGCGGGGCGCCGTTCCTCCAGCGGCGCGCCGCCGCGTACCAGGCCTGGTACGAGAACATGCCGCACCGCGACGGCGGCGAGTCGGCGCTGCCGGACCCGGTGCTGCACCGCACCCGGCGCTGGGGCGACCTGCTGGAGCTGACCGTGCTGGACCTGCGCTCCTACCGCTCGGCGCAGAACCTCGCGGGCGGCACCATCCTGGGCGCGGAGCAGAAGAACTGGCTGAAGGGGACCATCGACCGGGCCCCGGACTCCTGGCACGTCTGGGCCAACTCGATCATGCTCAGCCAACTGCGCGGGCGGCCGGGCGGCTCGTACATGTTCACCGACCAGTGGGACGGCTTCCTCGCCGAGCGCAGGGAGATCCTCGGCCATGTGCACACGAGCGGCCTGGAGGACCTGGTGGTGGTCACCGGCGACTGGCACTCCGCCTTCGTGGACGACCTCCGGGTGGACTTCGACGACACCTCCTCCCCGCTGGTCGGCACCGAGTTCACCGCCCACTCGGTGACCTCCGGCGGCTACTCGGCCGACTGGAACGCGGCCAACGGGCCGCTGATGGGCCGGGGCAACCCGCATCTGAAGTACTTCGAGGGCAACCGCTACGGCTACGACGTCCACGAGCTGACGCCGCAGCGCTTCACCACCCGGATGCGGGTCGTCGCCGACCGCCGCGACCCGCTGTCCCCGGTCACCACCCTCACCAGCTTCCACGTGGACCGGGGCAGGACCGGCTCCTACGAGGACCCGGCGACCAAGGGCAGCCCGGCCCAGTGGCGGCGCGACTGACGCCGCACCACGGCGGGGACGCGGCGCGTGTCACACCCCGGTGTGGTTCCGCCGCGTCCCGCCACCGCTCTAGGGTCAGCCGCATGTTCGCCGCCTACGCCGCCCGAATCGACCGCGACCAGCCGCTGAACGGCCTCGAACTGGGCGAACGCCCGGCCCCCGAGGCGCGCCCCGGCTGGACCACCGTCACCGTCAAGGCCGCCTCGCTCAACCACCATGACCTGTGGTCGCTGCGCGGAGTGGGCCTGGCCGAGGACAAGCTGCCGATGATCCTCGGCTGCGACGCCGCCGGGATCGACGAGGACGGCCGGGAGGTGGTGCTGCACTCGGTGATCGGCCAGAGCGGGCACGGCGTCGGCCCCGACGAGCCGCGCTCCCTGCTGACCGAGCGCTACCAGGGCGCCTTCGCCGAGCGGGTCACCGTCCCCTCCTGGAACGTCCTGCCCAAGCCGAAGGACCTCTCCTTCGCGGAGGCCGCCTGCCTGCCCACCGCCTGGCTGACCGCGTACCGGATGCTGTTCACCAACGCCGGGGTGCGCCCCGGGGACTCGGTGCTGGTGCAGGGCGCCGGCGGCGGGGTGGCCACCGCCGCCATCGTGCTGGGCAAGGCCGCCGGGCTGAAGGTGTACGCGACCAGCCGGGACGAGGCCAAGCGCCGGCGGGCCGTGGAGCTGGGCGCGGCCGAGGCGTTCGAGCCGGGCGCCCGGCTGCCGCACCGGGTGGACGCGGTGGTGGAGACGGTCGGCGCGGCGACCTGGTCGCACTCGGTGAAGTCGCTGCGCCCCGGCGGCACGGTCGTCATCTCCGGCGCGACCAGCGGCGACCGCCCCTCGCACGCCGAACTGACCCGGATCTTCTTCCTGGAGCTGAAGGTGGTCGGCTCCACCATGGGCTCCAAGGACGAGCTGGAGGACCTGCTGGCGTTCTGCGCCCTCACCGGCGTACGGCCGGTCATCGACCGCACCCTGCCGCTGGACCGGGCCCGCGAGGGGTTCGAGCAGTTGGCCCGGGGCGACCTCTTCGGAAAGATCGTCCTGACCGTGTGAGCGCCGTTCAGCCCAGCTCGGCGGCGGAGGCGACCACCACCCCGTAGAGGTCGGTGACGGTCGCGAGCGCGCCCCGGTGCACCTGCTCGGCGGGCACCTCGGCGCCTCCGGGGCCGCCCGCCCGGCCGGTCGCCGCCGGCAGCGGCCGGGTCGCGCAGGCGTCGGCGACGACCGTGGCCCGGTTGCC
This sequence comes from Streptomyces solincola, assembly GCF_002982015.1. Taxonomy (GTDB): domain Bacteria; phylum Actinomycetota; class Actinomycetes; order Streptomycetales; family Streptomycetaceae; genus Streptomyces; species Streptomyces solincola. The sequence goes on along the minus strand of NZ_PVLV01000083.1, from coordinate 1,697 downwards.
CCGCAGGAACGCGCCCGAGGCGGTGGCCAGGACGCACATGTGGGTCATGAACCCGGCCACCACCACGTCCCGGTGCCCGGCGGCGTCCACGTGCGCGCCCAGGTCGGTGCCGGCGAAGGAGTCAGGCGTCTGCTTCACGACGACCGGCTCGCCGTCCAGCGGCGCGACGCTGTCGTGGATGCGCCCGATCCCGGCCCGGATGTCGTACGGGGAGCCCGCCCCGCCGTCGTTGACCACGTGGATCACCGCGGCCCCGGCCGCGCGGGCCTTCCCCAGCAGTTCGGCGGCCGCGTCCAGCGCCTCCCGCCAGCCGGTCAGCTCCATCACGCCGGTGGTGTAGGTGTTCTGGTAGTCGACCAGGACCAGGGTGGCGGAGGCGAGCGAGGCGGGCGTCTCGTCCAGGCCGTCGAGGGCGCGCAGGGTGGTCGTGGGCATGGTGGTGTCTCCTCGAAGTCGGTTGCTCGGGTGCGCAGTTCACCGGTGGTGACCTGCGGGTTCACGCTATGGCGGCCGCTGCCGCGGCGGCAATGTGTCAGGGATGCCGTCTAACATGCAGAAACCGACATCGGAGGGGACGGGGAGGGGGCGCCGTGCGGCGGCTGGTGGTCGTGGTGCTGTTCGAGGGCGTCGACCTGCTCGACGTCACCGGACCGCCGGAGGTGTTCTCCCTGGTGCGGCGCGAGTCGGGCGGCACGCAGGAGTACGAGGTGCTGCTCGCCGCCGAGACGCCGGGGCCGGTCACCACCGCCGCCGGGGTGCGCGTCCTCCCGGACGCCACCTTCGCGGAGGCGGCCGCGCGGCGGATCGACACCCTGCTGGTGCCCGGATCGGTGGAGACGGACGCCGAGGGGCGGATCCGCGCGGTCACCGACCCGGCGGTGGTGGCCCGGGTGCGGGAACTGGCCGCCGGCGCGCGGCGGATCGCCTCCGTCTGCGTCGGCGCGCACCTGCTGGCCGCCGCCGGGCTGCTCGACGGCCGGCGTGCCACCACCCACTGGTCGACCGCCCGGCAGCTCGCCGCCGAGCACCCGGCGGTCGAGGTGGACGCGGACCCGATCTTCGTCCGGGAGGGCCCGGTGTGGACGGGCGCGGGCATCAGCGCCTGCCTGGACCTGTCCCTGGCCCTGGTGGCGGACGACCTCGGCGAGACCCTGGCGCTGCGGGTGGCCCGGCACTTGGTGATGTACCTCAAGCGGCCCGGCGGGCAGAGCCAGTTCAGCGTGCCGCTGGAGCCCGTCTCCACCACCCGGCGGGTCGAGGACCTGCGCCACCACATCACGGCGAACCTGGCCGGCCGGCTGACCGTCGCCGACCTCGCGGCGTACGCGCACGTCGGCGAGCGCCAGCTCACCCGGATCTTCAAGACCGAGCTGGGCGCGACCCCCAGCGCCTATGTGGAGGCCGCCCGGGTCGAACGGGCCCGCGCGGAGCTGGAGTCCGGCGACGCCACCCTGGAACGGGTCGCCGCCGTCTGCGGCTTCGGCACGACGGACACCCTGGTGCGGGCCTTCCGCCGGCAGCTCGGCAGCACCCCGACCGAGTACCGCGCGCGCTTTCGCACCGGGGCCCGATCTGGCCGGTCTGCGCCTTGATGGGGCCGGCGGCCCGCTGATGGGATCTCCGGCACCCGAAGCCGGAGGTCCCCCGTGCGCCTGCCCGCCCCCGCCCTGGCCCTCGCCGCCCTGCTGGCCCTGACC
>NZ_PVLV01000082.1 GCF_002982015.1 Streptomyces solincola | reverse complement strand
CCCAGGCTCCCCGCCCGTGTGGCGCGGATCACCGGAACCGCGCCCCGGCACCGGAGAGAGCCCGGGTGTGAGCCACACCGAACGACACGACGGCGGCCGTCTGCGCGCCCGGATCCTGGCCGGCGAGCCGGCCGCGTTCGCCGAGCTGTACGAGGAGCACGGGCGGACCGTCCACCGCTACGCGCTGCGCCTGACCGGCGACTGGTCGGCGGCTGAGGAGGTCATGTCCGACACCTTCCTGGCCGCCTGGCGCGGCCGGGAGGGACTCGACCCGGCGGCCGGACCCCTGCTGCCGTGGCTGCTCGGCATCGCCACGCACAAGGCCCGCAACGCCAACCGCGGCCTGCGCAGACGGCTCGCCTTCCTCTCCCGCCAGCCGCCGCCCCCCGACGTCGCCGACTTCGCCGCCGAGACCGCCGGCCGCCTGGACGACGCCCGCACACTCGCCGCCGTACCCCGCGCCCTGACCAGGCTCCGCCCGGCCGAGCGCGAGGTCCTCGTGCTCTGCGTCTGGACCGGCCTGGACTACCGGCAGGCCGCCGAAGCCCTCGGCGTACCGGTCGGCACCGTGCGCTCCCGGCTCTCCCGCGCCCGCGCCCGACTGCGCAGACTCGCCGAAGAACCGCCGGAACCGCGCCCGGCCCGCGGAGAGGACACCGGCAGGACCGCGACCGCGGCCCTGTCCGTACGGGAGGAACCCGCGTGAACCACACCCCCGACCCCGACCTCGTCGAGGACCTGGCCGGGCTGCTGCCCGCGCCGGACGCGCCGGACCTTCCCCAGCGGGCCCACGCCCTGCACAAGGAACGCCTGATGCGACAGATCGACCAGGACCGGCGCACCGCTCCCCGGCCCGCGCGGCCGCTGCTGCGCCGCCCCGCCCTGCTGCTGCCCGCCGGCCTCGCCGCGGCCGGCGCGCTCACCGCCGCCCTCGTCCTCGGCGGCGCGCCCGCCCCCGGCGCCGGCGCCCCGGAGGCGGCCTCCGCCCCGGCCGGGCCGCCGCCGGCCGGGACGGTCCTGGACCGCGCCTCCACGGTGGCGCTGGCCACCGACGCGGTACGGGTGACGGACGCCTCCTACGTCTACGTCCGCAGCATGGTCCGAGGCGCCGACCTCGCCGGCGGCAAGGCGGTCGTCGGCCCCCTGCACCAGCGGGAGTCCTGGCAGTCCCAGCGGCCCGGCCCGGTCCAGCGGCTCGGCTACCTCCGGGAGAACGGCGAGCTGCTGCCCGTCAACGCCGAACTGGGGGACACCGAGGGCACCGCGCCCGGGGTGAACCGCCCCACCTACCGCTGGCTCGCCGCCCTGCCCCGCGACCCCCGGGCGCTGCTGGAGAAGCTGCGCGAGCTGACCCCGGCCCAGCCCGGCGAGGACCGCGACCAGGCCGTCTTCGAGCGGATCGGCGCACTGGCCGGCGTGCAGGTCATGCCGCCCGAGACGGCCGCCGCGCTCTACCGGGCCGCCGCCCTCATCCCCGGCGTGCGCTCGACGCCGGACGCCTCCGACGCCACCGGCCGGCACGGCCTGGGCATCGTCCGCGACGACCCGCGCGCCGGCGAGCGCTCGGAGTGGGTCTTCGACGAGCAGTACGCCTTCCTGGGCTCGCGCACCTATCTGACCCGGGACACCGCGGCCGGCCCGGCCGGCACCCTGATGGCGGCCGAGGCCGTCCAGCAGCGCGGCGTGGTCGCCACGGCGGGCGACCGCCCGCACTGATCCCGGCAGGAGACGGGGCAGGGCCCGGCCCCCGCGACGGGGGGCCGGGCCCTGCTCGTACGCCGCGGCCTCAGGCCAGTGCCGGCTGCTGCTCCGACTGCGGAGCCGGTACGGAGGCGGGGGCCGCCACCGGGCGCTCGCGCAGGCTCAGCGCCAGGCGCAGCACCGCGATCCACAGCAGCGCCGAGCCCAGCATGTGCAGACCGACCAGGACCTCAGGCACCCCGGTGAAGAACTGGACGTAGCCGATGACGCCCTGGGCCAGCAGCACCAGCAGCAGGTCGCGGGAGCGGGCCCGGGTGTCCGGGGGCGCGTCCACCACCTTCAGCGCCACGAAGACGGCGACCGCCAGCGCGCAGACCACCCAGGCGGTGATGGCGTGGACATGGGCCGCGGCCTCGAAGTCGAACGGCATCCGGGGCACGTCGCTGCTGTCGCCCGCGTGCTTGCCCGATCCGGTCACCGTGGTGCCGGCGACCACCAGCACGGCGGTCACCGCGACCAGCGCCAGGGTCAGCTTCCGGACCGGCTTCGGCACCCGCGGCCGGGCCGGGGCGTCCCCCTCGCCGGCCCGGACCCAGGTGATCGTGGCGACCGTCAGCAGCACGTTGGCCAGCAGGAAGTGCCCGGCCACCGTCCAGGGGTTGAGCCCCATCCAGACGGTGATGCCGCCGAGCACCGCGTTGCCCAGGACGATGAAGAACTGCGCCCAGCCGAGCCGGGACAGCCCCCGCCGGCGGGGCTTGGCCGAGCGGGCGGCGATGATCGCCCAGCCGACGGCCGCGCACAGCACGTAGGTCAGCATCCGGTTGCCGAACTCGACGGCGCCGTGGAAACCCTGCGCCGGGGTGGCGAAGAGGCTGTCGTCGGTGCACTTGGGCCAGGTGTCGCAGCCGAGGCCCGAGCCGGTCAGCCGGACCGCTCCGCCGGTGACGATGATGACGACGCTCATCACGACGGCGGAGAGCGCGGCGCGCCGGACCGTGGCCGGGGAGGGGGTCCAGCGCCGGGCGATGAGAGCGAGGGGGGTCAGCACGCGTCTCATGGTAGGCCGCCGCTTGTGCACGGTTTCACGAGGGGGGCGGCCCGGGAGGGTGACCTTCCTCCCAGTCCCGCACCGCCCGCTCCGGCTACTCCCAGCGGAAGAAGCGGGCCGCCGCGCCGAGCGAGAGCACCGCCCACACCGCCAGCACCGCGACCGCGCCCAGCGGCAGGGAGGCCCCCTGCTGGAGGACGTCCCGCAGTCCGTCCGACAGGGCCGAGATGGGCAGCAGCTCCAGCACCGACCGCACCCCGGCGGGGAACCTCTCCAACGGGACGATCACCCCGCCGCCGACCAGCAGCAGCAGGAAGACCAGGTTGGCGGCGGCCAGGGTGGCCTCGGCCCGCAGCGTGCCGGCCATCAGCAGCCCCAGCCCGGAGAACGCGGCGGTGCCCAGCACCAGCAGCAGGAGCACGGCGAGCGGATCGCCGTGCGGGGACCAGCCCAGCGCCAGGGCGATCACCGTCAGCAGCAGCACCTGGAGCACCTCGGTGACCAGCACCGCCAGCGTCTTGGCGGTCATCAGCGCCCAGCGCGGCAGCGGGGAGGCGCCCAGCCTCTTGAGCACCCCGTAGCGGCGCTCGAAACCGGTGGCGATGGCCTGGCCGGTGAAGGCGGTGGACATCACCGCCAGCGCCAGCACGCCGGGGGCCAGGAAGTCCACCGGCTCACCCGCACCGGTGTCGACGACGTCCACCGTGGAGAAGAGGGCCAGCAGCAGGGCCGGGATGATCACGGTGAGCAGGAGTTGCTCGCCGTTGCGCAGCAGCATCCGGGTCTCCAGCGCGGCCTGCGCGGCGATCATCCGGCCCACCGGGGCCGCCCCCGGCCGGGGCGCGAAGACGCCCGTGCCGCCGCCCGGCGGCGTACCGCTCTCCATCGTGCTCACGACCGCAGCTCCTTGCCCGTCAGTTCCAGGAAGACGTCCTCCAGGGTGCGCCGCTCCACCGAGAGGGCGTCCGGCATCACCCCGGCCTGGGCGCACCAGGAGGTGACGGTGGCCAGCAACTGCGGGTCGATGGTGCCGGAGATCCGGTAGACGCCCGCGCTCAGCTCGGCGGCGGCGGTGCCGTCGGGCAGCGCCTTCAGCAGCGCGCCGAGGTCCAGGCCGGGGCGGCCGGAGAAGCGCAGGGTGTTCTCGGCGCCGCCCCGGCACAGCTCCTCGGGGCTGCCCTGGGCGATGACCCGGCCGGCGTCCACGACGGCGACGTCGTCCGCGAGCTGTTCGGCCTCGTCCATGAAGTGCGTGGTCAGCACGGTGGAGACGCCGTCGGCGCGCAGTTCGCGGACCAGCTCCCAGGTGGCCCGGCGGGCCTGCGGGTCGAGCCCGGCGGTGGGCTCGTCCAGGAAGACCAGCTCGGGGCGGCCGACCACGGCCATGGCCAGGGCGAGCCGCTGCTGCTGGCCGCCGGAGAGCCGGCGGTAGGGGGTGCGCCCGCAGGAGCCGAGGCCCAGCCGCTCGACCAGCATCGCCACGTCCAGCGGGTGGGCGTGCAGCTTCGCCATGTGGCGCAGCATCTCGCCGGCCCGGGCGCCGGAGTAGACGCCGCCGGACTGGAGCATCACCCCGATCCGGGGGCGCAGTCGGGCGGCGTCGGCGACCGGGTCGAGGCCCAGCACGCGGACGGCGCCGGCGTCCGGGCGGCGGTAGCCCTCGCAGGTCTCCACGGTGGTGGTCTTGCCGGCTCCGTTGGGACCGAGCACGGCGGTGACCGTGCCCGCCCGGACGTCGAGGTCGAGGCCGTCCACCGCGGTCTTCGCCCCGTACCGCTTGACCAGGCCCCGGACCTGGACGACGGACTCGTATCGCATGCGGGGAAGTCTAAGGAGGCCGACAGGCCCGGCGGGAGCCGGGCTCCCGCCGGGCCCGACCGGCCCCCGCCGAACCGACCGGGGCAAACCGGACAGCGGTCCGGATCGGCCCCGGACCTGCGAAGATCCCGGCCCGTGATCGTTTCCGCAGGTCAGGTTAGGTTTCCCTTAGTGACGCAGCGCACCGCGCGATGATCCCTGTGCGGCTTGTCACCCTCCTCCGATTTACGCAACAATGGCGTTGTGAAAAACGTCGGTGAGGCTTCCGCGGCACCAGCGGAGGAGTACGCGAGCGGAGAGCGGTCAACCCGCAACCGCGTCGCGCGCTCCATCCTGGACCACGGCCCGTCCACCGTGGCGGAGCTGGCCCAGCGGCTCGGCCTGACCCAGGCCGCCGTGCGCCGCCACCTCGACGCACTGGTCGTCGACGACGTGGTGGCCGCCCGCGAGCAGCGCGTCTACGGGGCGCGCACCCGAGGTCGCCCGGCCAAGGTGTTCGCCCTGACGGACTGCGGCCGGGACGCCTTCGACCAGTCGTACGACGCGCTCGCGGTGGACGCGCTGCGCTGGATCGAGCAGAACGCGGGCGGCGAGGCCGCCGTGGCCGCCTTCGCCCGCGACCGCATCGAGACCCAGGCGGAGCGCTACCGGGAGGCCGTCGAGGCGGCCGACCCGGAAGACCGCGCCGCCGCGCTCGCCAGGGCGCTGACCGAGGACGGGTACGCTGCCACGGCGAAGACCGCCCCGGTCGGCCGGCAACTGTGCCAGCACCACTGCCCGGTCGCCCACGTGGCCGAGGAGTTCCCGCAGTTGTGCGAGGCGGAGACCGAGGTCTTCTCCCGCCTGCTCGGCACCCACGTCCAGCGGCTCGCCACCATCGCGCACGGCGACGGGGTCTGCACCACCTACATCCCGCACACCACACCCACTGCACCTGCATCTGCCAGCACGGCCGGGAGGAACCCCGCATGACCACCGAGATCAGCCACCCCGAGCTTGAGGGCCTGGGTCGGTACGAGTACGGCTGGGCCGACTCGGACGCGGCCGGTGCCGCCGCCAAGCGCGGCCTCTCCGAGGCTGTCGTCCGCGACATCTCCGGGAAGAAGAACGAGCCCGAGTGGATGCTGAAGCTGCGGCTGAAGGGTCTGCGCCTCTTCGACAAGAAGCCCATGCCGAGCTGGGGCTCGGACCTGTCGGGCATCGACTTCGACAACATCAAGTACTTCGTGCGGTCCACCGAGGCGCAGGCCGCCTCCTGGGAGGACCTGCCCGAGGACATCAAGAACACCTACGACAAGCTCGGCATCCCCGAGGCGGAGAAGCAGCGCCTGGTCGCCGGCGTCGCCGCCCAGTACGAGTCCGAGGTCGTCTACCACCAGATCCGCGAGGACCTGGAGGCCCAGGGCGTCATCTTCCTGGACACCGACACCGCCCTGAAGGAGCACCCCGAGCTCTTCCAGGAGTACTTCGGCACGGTCATCCCGGTCGGCGACAACAAGTTCGCGTCGCTGAACACCGCGGTGTGGTCCGGCGGCTCCTTCATCTACGTGCCGAAGGGCGTGCACGTCGACATCCCGCTCCAGGCCTACTTCCGGATCAACACGGAGAACATGGGCCAGTTCGAGCGGACGCTGATCATCGTCGACGAGGACGCCTACGTCCACTACGTCGAGGGCTGCACCGCCCCGATCTACTCCTCCGACTCGCTGCACAGCGCCGTCGTGGAGATCATCGTCAAGAAGGGCGGCCGCTGCCGCTACACGACCATCCAGAACTGGTCGAACAACGTCTACAACCTGGTCACCAAGCGCGCCGTCGCCTACGAGGGCGCCACCATGGAGTGGGTCGACGGCAACATCGGCTCCAAGGTGACCATGAAGTACCCGGCCGTCTACCTGATGGGCGAGCACGCCAAGGGCGAGACGCTGTCCATCGCCTTCGCCGGCGAGGGCCAGCACCAGGACGCCGGCGCCAAGATGGTCCACATGGCGCCGAACACCTCCTCCAACATCGTCTCCAAGTCGGTGGCCCGAGGCGGCGGCCGCACCTCCTACCGCGGCCTGATCGAGATCGGCGAGGGCGCCCCGGGCGCCAAGTCCAACGTGCTGTGCGACGCGCTGCTGGTGGACACGATCAGCCGGTCCGACACCTACCCGTACGTGGACGTCCGCGAGGACGACGTGTCCATGGGCCACGAGGCCACCGTCTCCAAGGTCTCCGAGGACCAGCTCTTCTACCTGATGAGCCGCGGCCTCTCCGAGTTCGAGGCCATGGCGATGATCGTGCGCGGCTTCGTCGAGCCCATCGCCAAGGAGCTGCCCATGGAGTACGCCCTGGAGCTCAACCGGCTGATCGAGCTCCAGATGGAGGGCTCGGTCGGCTGACCCGCCGGCCGCGGCGGGCGGCCCCCGAGCCGCCCGCCCGCCCCCGTCCCCGTACACCGCACGCACTCGCACCCGGCCGCGCAGGCTTCGGTGCAGACGCAGTCACGCAGGAAGAGAGCAAGACGACAGCCATGGCTGAGGCTTCAATCCCGGTGGGCTCCACCACCGCCGGTTCGATCGCGGTGGCCGCCGAGTCCACCGTCGCCACGCGCATGAGCGCGCCCCCCTCCTACGACGTCGCGGACTTCCCCGTCCCGCACGGCCGCGAGGAGGAGTGGCGGTTCACCCCGCTGGAGCGGCTGCGCGGCCTGCACGACGGCACCGCCATCGCCACCGGCGACGGCGTCCGGGTCGAGGTGGAGGCGCCCCAGGGCGTCACCGTGGAGACCGTCGGACGCGACGACGCCCGGATCGGCAAGGCCGGCACCCCGGTGGACCGGGTCGCCGCCCAGGCGTACTCCGCCTTCGAGAAGGCCTCCGTCATCACCGTGCCCAAGGAGACCGTGCTCGACGAGCCGGTCCGCATCGCCGTGCACGGCGAGGGCGGCACCGCCTTCGGCCACCAGGTCATCGAGCTGAAGCCGTTCGCCGAGGCCGTCGTCGTCATCGACCACACCGGCGACGGCGTGCTCGCCGCCAACGTCGACTACCTGATCGGCGACGGCGCCAAGCTCACCGTCGTCTCCATCCAGGACTGGGACGAGAAGGCCGTCCACGTCGGCCAGCACAACGCGCTGGTCGGCCGGGACGCCTCCTTCAAGTCCGTCGTCGTCACCTTCGGCGGCGACGTCGTCCGCCTGCACCCGCGGGTCGCCTACGCGGCCACCGGCGGCGAGGCCCAGCTCTTCGGCCTGTACTTCACCGACAAGGGCCAGCACCAGGAGCACCGCCTGCTGGTCGACCACAACCAGCCGCACAACACCTCCAACGTCGCCTACAAGGGCGCCCTCCAGGGCGACGAGGCGCACGCGGTGTGGATCGGCGACGTGCTCATCCGGGCCGCCGCCGAGGGCACCGACACCTACGAGCTGAACCGCAACCTCGTCCTCACCGACGGGGCCCGCGTCGACTCCGTGCCCAACCTGGAGATCGAGACCGGCGAGATCGCCGGCGCCGGCCACGCCTCGGCCACCGGCCGCTTCGACGACGAGCAGCTCTTCTACCTGATGGCCCGCGGCATCCCGGCCGCCGAGGCCCGCCGCCTCGTCGTCCGCGGCTTCTTCGCCGAGCTGGTCCAGCAGATCGGCCTGCCGGACGTCCAGGAGCGCCTCATCGAGAAGATCGAGGCCGAGCTGGAGGCGTCCCTCTGATGGCCTTCGTCCGGGCCTGCGGGCTCAGCGAGCTGGAGGACGACACCCCCCGCCGGGTCGAACTCGACGGCACCCCGGTCGCCGTCGTGCGCTCCGAGGGCGAGGTGTTCGCCATCAACGACATCTGCTCGCACGCCAACGTCTCCCTCTCCGAGGGAGAGGTCGAGGACTGCTCCATCGAGTGCTGGCTGCACGGCTCCAGCTTCGACCTGCGCACCGGCAAGCCCTCCGGCCTACCCGCGACGCGCCCCGTCCCCGTGTACCCCGTAAAGATCGAAGGGGACGATGTGCTCGTCTCCGTCACCCAGGAGTCCTGAGTCACCCATGGCAACGCTTGAAATCCGCGACCTGCACGTCTCCGTCGAGGCCGACAACGCCACCAAGGAGATCCTCAAGGGCGTCGACCTGACCGTGAAGCAGGGCGAGACCCACGCCATCATGGGCCCCAACGGCTCCGGCAAGTCCACCCTCGCCTACTCGCTGGCCGGCCACCCCAAGTACACGATCACCAGCGGCACCGTCACCCTCGACGGCGAGGACGTCCTGGAGATGTCCGTCGACGAGCGCGCCCGCGCCGGCGTCTTCCTCGCCATGCAGTACCCGGTCGAGGTCCCCGGCGTCTCCGTCTCCAACTTCCTGCGCACCTCCGCCACCGCCATCCGCGGCGAGGCCCCCAAGCTCCGCACCTGGGTCAAGGAGGTGAAGGAGTCCATGGAGCGCCTCAACATGGACCCCTCCTTCGCCGAGCGCAACGTCAACGAGGGCTTCTCCGGCGGCGAGAAGAAGCGCCACGAGATCCTCCAGCTCGAACTGCTCAAGCCGAAGATCGCCATCCTCGACGAGACCGACTCCGGCCTCGACGTCGACGCCCTGCGCATCGTCTCCGAGGGCGTCAACCGGGTCCGCGAGTCCGGCGAGACCGGCACCCTGCTGATCACGCACTACACGCGCATCCTGCGCTACATCAAGCCCGACCACGTCCACGTCTTCGCCGGCGGCCGGATCGCCGAGTCCGGCGGCCCCGAGCTGGCCGACAAGCTGGAGGCCGAGGGCTACGAGGCGTACACGAAGGGCGGCACCGCCCAGTGAGCGCAGTCCGCGAGGCCACCCGCCCGCGCACCGACCGTCGCCGGCGGGTGCGCCTCGCGGGCGCCCACCCGGGCACCGTCACCACCGCCCGGACCACCGAAAGGGGAGCAGCGTGATCCAGCTTCCGGGACTCCTCGACACCGAGGCGATCCGCAAGGACTTTCCGATCCTCGACCGCGTCCTGCACGACGACCGCAAGCTCGTCTACCTGGACAACGCCGCGACCTCCCAGACCCCGCGTCAGGTGATCGACACCCTCAGCGAGTACTACGAGCAGCACAACGCCAACGTGCACCGCGGCGTCCACGTGCTCGCCGAGGAGGCCACCGCGCTCTACGAGGGCGCCCGCGACAAGGTCGCCGCCTTCGTCAACGCGCCCAGCCGCGACGAGGTGATCTTCACCAAGAACGCCTCCGAGTCGCTGAACCTCGTGGCCAACATGCTCGGCTGGGCCGACGAGCCGTACCGGGTCGACCGGGACACCGAGATCGTCATCACCGAGATGGAGCACCACTCCAACATCGTCCCGTGGCAGCTGCTCTCGCAGCGCACCGGCGCGAAGCTGAAGTGGTTCGGCCTCACCGACGACGGCCGCCTGGACCTCTCGAACATCGAGGAGGTCATCACCGAGAAGACGAAGATCGTCTCCTTCGTGCTGGTCTCCAACATCCTCGGCACCCTCAACCCGGTCGAGGCCATCGTGCGCCGCGCCCAGGAGGTCGGCGCCCTGGTCCTCATCGACGCCTCCCAGGCCGCCCCGCACATGGTGCTGGACGTCCAGGCGCTCCAGGCCGACTTCGTGGCCTTCACCGGCCACAAGATGTGCGGCCCGACCGGCATCGGCGTGCTCTGGGGCCGCCAGGAGCTGCTGGAGGACCTGCCCCCGTTCCTCGGCGGCGGCGAGATGATCGAGACCGTCTCGATGTCCTCCTCCACCTACGCCCCCGCGCCGCACAAGTTCGAGGCCGGCACGCCCCCGATCGCCCAGGCCGTCGGCCTCGGCGCGGCCGTGGACTACCTCACCTCGATCGGCATGGACGACATCGCGCGCCACGAGCACGCGATCACCGAGTACGCCATCAAGCGCCTCACCGAGGTGCCGGACCTGCGCATCATCGGCCCGGCCACCTCCGAGGACCGCGGCGCGGCGATCTCCTTCACCCTCGGCGACATCCACCCGCACGACGTGGGCCAGGTCCTCGACGAGCAGGGCATCGCCGTCCGGGTCGGCCACCACTGCGCCCGCCCGGTCTGCCTGCGGTACGGAATTCCCGCGACCACGCGAGCGTCGTTCTATCTGTACTCCACGCCGGCCGAGGTGGACGCCCTGGTCGAGGGGTTGGAGCACGTCCGCAACTTCTTCGGATGACGACTTCTTCGGAGATGACGACTTCTTCGGATGAGAGGCTGGGGCAGGCGTGAAGCTGGACTCCATGTACCAGGAAGTGATCCTGGACCACTACAAGAACCCGCACGGGCGGGGCTTGCGGGACGGCGACGCCGAGGTGCACCACGTCAACCCGACGTGCGGCGACGAGATCACGCTGCGCGTGAAGTACGACGGCTCCCGCATCGCCGACGTCTCCTACGAGGGCCAGGGCTGCTCCATCAGCCAGGCCTCGGCGTCGGTGATGAACGAACTGCTGGTCGGCAGGGATCTGGCCGACGCGGAGCGGATCCAGGGCGTCTTCCTGGAGCTGATGCAGTCCAAGGGCCGCATCGAACCGGACGACGCCATGGAGGAGGTGCTGGAGGACGCCGTCGCCTTCGCCGGCGTCTCCAAGTACCCGGCCCGCGTCAAGTGCGCCCTGCTGTCCTGGATGGCCTGGAAGGACGCGACCGCCCAGGCGCTGGGCGAGGACGCGGAGAGGAAGACCGCATGAGCGAGAACGAGACCGTGACGACCAAGCCCGCCTCCGAGGAGGAGGTCCGCGAGGCGCTGTACGACGTGGTCGACCCCGAGCTGGGCATCGACGTCGTCAACCTCGGCCTCATCTACGGCATCCACATCGACGACGCCAACATCGCCACCCTGGACATGACGCTCACCTCGGCGGCCTGCCCGCTGACCGACGTCATCGAGGACCAGGCCAAGGCGGCCACCGACGGCATCGTCAACGAGCTGAAGATCAACTGGGTCTGGATGCCCCCGTGGGGCCCCGACAAGATCACCGACGACGGCCGCGAGCAGCTCCGCGCCCTCGGCTTCAACGTCTGAGGGTCCGAGACCCGTCACGGACCCTGCGGCCCCGCCCCGGACCCCTCCGGGAGCGGGGCCGTCTCCGTTCGGCGGGGCCGCCCGCCCCCTGAGACCGGTTCGCCCGGCACCCGGCCCGCCGGTTAGGTTTCAGGCATGACTTCTGCACCTCGTACCACCGGCGCGGTCGCCGCCGGCCTCGCCACCATCGCCGGTGACGGCACCGTCCTCGACACCTGGTTCCCGGCCCCCGAGCTGACCGAGCAGCCGGGCCCGGCCGGAACCGAGCGGCTCACCCCGGACGAGGCCGCCAACCTCGTCGGCGAGGGCGCGGCCAAGGCGATCGGCGTGGACGCCCGGCGCGGCGTCGAGGTCGTCGCGGTCCGCACGGTCATCGCCTCCCTGGACGACAAGCCGCTGGACACCCACGACGTCTGGCTGCGCCTGCACCTGCTCAGCCACCGCCTGGTCCAGCCGCACGGCCAGAACCTGGACGGCGTCTTCCCGCTGCTCGCCAACGTCGCCTGGACCAGCCTCGGCCCGGTCGCCGTGGACGACATCGAGAAGGTGCGGCTCAACGCCCGCGCCGAGGGCCTGCACCTCCAGGTCACCGGTGTCGACAAGTTCCCGCGGATGACGGACTACGTGGTGCCCAAGGGCGTCCGGATCGCCGACGCCGACCGGGTCCGCCTCGGCGCGCACCTGGCCGCCGGGACCACCGTCATGCACGAGGGCTTCGTCAACTTCAACGCCGGCACGCTCGGCGCCTCCATGGTCGAGGGCCGCATCTCCGCGGGCGTCGTCATCGGCGACGGCTCCGACATCGGCGGCGGCGCCTCCACCATGGGCACCCTCTCCGGCGGCGGCAACGTCCGCATCTCGGTCGGCGAGCGCTGCCTGATCGGCGCCGAGGCAGGCGTCGGCATCGCGCTCGGCGACGAGTGCGTGGTCGAGGCCGGCCTCTACGTCACCGCCGGCACCCGGGTCACCATGCCCGACGGCCAGGTCGTCAAGGCCCGCGAGCTCTCCGGCGCCTCGAACATCCTCTTCCGCCGCAACTCCGTCACCGGCACCGTCGAGGCCCGCCCCAACAACGCGGTCTGGGGCGGCCTGAACGAGGTGCTGCACAGCCACAACTGACCGGCAGGCATCCAGGTCAAGGGGCGCCCCTCGTGGTCGAGGGGCGCCCCCTGGCGCGTTCGGCCGCCGGAGAGGAGAGAACGGGGTACCCGGCGGTTCGGCAACCCGGGAGGTCCACGTGGTCCGTTCGCACCACACGCAGGCGTTGCCGGGCGGCGGCCGGCCGCAGCCGGGGTATGGGAACCGGCCGCCGGGGTACCCGGTGCCTCCCCGTACGAGATGGGAGGCGACCCGATGGCCGGAGAACCGTCGGTCGGCGAGCTGGTCAAGCAGGCCTCGGAACAGCTCTCCGACCTGGTCAGGACCGAGATGCGCACCGCGCAGGCGGAACTGGCACTCAAGGGCAAACGCGCCGGCAAGGGCGGCGGGATGCTGGGGGCCGCGGCGGCCGTCGGCTACGTCGGCCTGATCGGGGTGTGGGCCACCCTCGCCGCGGTGCTCGCGATCCCGCTGGACGTCTGGCTGGCGGTGCTGATCGCGACCGTGGTCTTCCTGGCGCTGGCGGGGCTCCTCGCCCTGCTGGGCCGCAAGGAGCTCAAGCAGGCCGTGCCGCCGAAGCCCGAACGGGCCATCGACGGGGTGCGGTCGGACGTCCACGAGCTCAAGGAGAGGGTCCACCGATGAGTGACAGCGCGAAGAGCCCGGGCCCCGACCAGTTGCGGCTGGAGGCGGCCCAGAAGCGGGCCGAGCTGGGCGAGACGATCGACCAGCTCATGGCGAAGACCGATGTGAAGGCGCGCGCCGCCCACCTGGTCCACGAGAAGGCCCACCTGGTCCACGAGAAGGCCCCGCAGCCGGTGCGCGAGCATCCCGGCCCGGTCCTGGCGGCGGCCGCCGCCGCGGTGGCGCTGGTCACCGGACTGGTGGTCTGGGGGATCAAGCGGAGCGGGAACGGCGGCGGACGGGTCAGGGCGAAGCACGTGACGCCGAAGTACGCCAAGCCGAAGCGGAAGTACGTCAAGCAGGTGGAGCGGGCGACGCACGGGACGTGCGGCTCGCACGGGAAGTGGGGATGAGTCCAGTGGCGGGGTCGAAGGCGCCGAAGCCTCCGAAGACGAAGAAGCGGAAGAAGCAGAAGCTGATCTACCGGCCGGTGGGCCTCCTGATGGGCATGGCCGGAGGCGCCATCGCCAGCACGCTGTTCAACCGGACCTGGGCCGTCGTCGGCGACGGGGACGCCCCGGACGCCATGGACGAGGAGCGCACCTGGAAGGAGATCCTGCTGGCGGCGGCGATCCAGGGCGCGATCTTCGCCGTGGTGAAGGCCGCGGTGGACCGCAGCGGCGCGGTGGGGGTCCGCCGGGTGACCGGCACCTGGCCGGGCTGAGCGGGACCGACCGAGAGCGCCGAAGGGGCCGCCCCTTCCCGTCCGCCGACACGGCGGGGGAGGGGCGGCCCTTTCGCGCGCCCGACGGGCCCTGACGGACCCGGCGCCGGCGGGGACTACGGGCGGAAGCGCAGGACCTGGGGGTCGTGGTCGCTGTCCTGGGCCGCGAACTCGGCGTTGATGTGCACGCTGTCGTAGTCGAAGTCGCGGATCGAGGGGCTGGTCAGGATCTGGTCCAGCACCTGGCTGTTGCCCTGGTAGACGTAGGAGTAGCGCTCCGAGCGGGGCAGCGACGTCACGGCCGCGCGCAGGGCGCGGCCGTCGGTCAGCGCCTTGGTGGTGGCGGAGAACTCAAAGTCGTTGATGTCGCCGAGGACCACCACGTCGGCCGAGCGCTGGACGGCGAGCACGTCCTTGACGAAGGCGTTGACCGCCTGCGCCTGCGCCAGCCGCTTGACCTCGGAGGAGCGGTTCGGCGGCTGGCGGTGCGAGACCAGCGACTCGTCGCCGCCCTTGGAGCCGAAGTGGTTGGCGATCACGAAGACCGTCCGCCCGCGGAAGGCGAACTCGCCCGCCAGCGGCTTGCGGCTGGCCTCCCAGGCGCTGTTCGCCGGGTCGATCCGGCCGGGGGAGTGGGTCAGCGCGGCCCCGCCCCGCTCGCGTACGACCCCGGTCGCGGTGGTCGCGTCGCCGGCTCCGCGGTCGGTGAAGGACACCCGGGCGGGGTTGAAGAGGAAGACCTGGCGGATGTTGCCGCCGGGCTCGCCGCCGTCCGCGTCGTCCACCGGGTCGACCGAGCGCCAGTCGTACGCCGGGCCGCCGGCCGCCTTGACCGCCTCGGTGAACCGGCGGACCGTCTCACCGGCCGTCACCGTGCCGTCGTTCTTCGCGCCGTTGTCGTCCTGGATCTCCTCCAGGGCGAGGATGTCCGGCGAGGAGAGGTTGGCGACGACCGCCTTGGCGAGCGCGTCGAACTTCTCCTGCGGGTCGGTCGGGTCGAGGTTCTCCACGTTGTACGTGGCCACCGCCAGCTCGCCGGTGCGCTGCTTGCGCGTCACCTCGCGCTGAAGACCGCGGTCCTGGACGGCGCCCAGGGTGCGGGCGGCCAGGGTGTATCCGCCGAACTGGTTGAAGTCCAGCGGGCCCTCGGTGGTCCCGGTCAGCCGGTCGCCGACGTTGGCCTTGGGGAAGGGCTGCTCGGCGACCGGGACCAGCGACTGGATCTGGAGACGGCCGGTGTTCTGGTCCCGGTAGGAGCCGTAGACCGTGCCGCCGCGCCGGTTGTCGTTCTCGTCCGGCTTCACCGTCACCCACAGCTCGTGGTACGGGTCGGTGGCGCCGACCACCCGCGAGGTGCCGACCTTGACGTTCACGCCCTCCAGCGACTCGTAGTAGTCCAGGGCGTAGCGCCGGGGCCTGAGCGGCAGGGCGTTGACCGAGCCGCCGGCCGCCGGGTCGCCGTCCGGGGTGTAGCGGTCGGGCACCGAGCGGGAGGTGACGGCGACGGCCTCGGGCACCGCGTTGCCCGAGGAGACGACGGTGACGGCGGGCTTGGTCAACTGCGTCAGCGACTGGTTGCCCGAGCCCGCGCCGCCCGGCACGTACTCGGTGACCGTGCCGGAGACCTCGACCGCGTCGCCGACCGCGACCTTGGGCACCGAGCTGGTGAAGACGAACAGGCCCTCGCTGGTGGCCGGGTCGGCGTCCGGGCTCGGGTCCTGGAACCAGAAGCCGCGCGAACCGTAGGTGCGCACGCCGGTGACGATTCCGGTCACCCCGGTGACCTGCTGCCCGTTCAGCGGGGATATCCGGGTGGCGCCCTGGATGTCGTGGATGCGGACCGGGGCGGCGTCTGCGCCGCCGTCGGCCGTCGCGGTCGCCGTACCGCCGGCGAGCAGGCCGGCGGCCAGGGCGAGGGCGATGACGGCCGGTACGGCGGCGGGTTTCGGCAGGTGGGAGGACGTCACAGGGTCTCCGTCGGTGTGAGGGTGGGGCCGCGCGCCACCCGGCCGCGGCCTTGTGGGCCGGCCGCCGGGCGGTCCGCCGGCCGCGTCCCGTTGGACGGTCGGCGGCGGCGAACCTCGGTCCGCGCGCGGTTGCTCTACGCGCGTCAATTTCCGGCCATGGGCGGGTACTTGTCAAGAGCGGGCGGGTGTCCGCGGGATGGCCTTCCGGCGAACGGCCGGGTCGTCGCCCGCGGGACGTCTACGCTGGGTCCGCCCCTACCGCGCACGTCCCGAGGAGAGAGCGTTGATGTCGCCGGATCGCCCCACCCTGCCGCCGGTTCGGCTGCCTTCCGAAGCGGAGCTGGCCAGGGACGCGCTCGCCGCCCCGCTGCTGGTACGGGCCGTGCGGCTGGCCCGCTGGGCGGGTCCGGAGACCCGCGTGGACCAGGACGGCGAGCTCGACGAGGGCCAACTGGCCGCCGCCGCCGTGGCGCTGGGCCTGATCCCGGACGAGGACGGCCAGGCGTACGCCGGTGAGGCGTGGCGCGTCGCCCTGGACACCGGCCTGGTGCTCGCCGACGTGTCCGACGAGGAGCCGCCGGCCGGCGCGGCGGACGAGCCGCAGGCCGGCACCGTCACGGCCGGCGAGCAGCTCCCGCTGGTCACCGGCGGGGCCCCCGGGGACGTCCTGGCGCTGTGGCGGGACGCCCTGGAGACCGCTCTCGCCGACGCCGCCGCCCCGCTCTTCGACGACCTGGCCGAGGTCACCGGCGAGGACGGCGAGATCGACCTGGACGCCCTCGACTGGGACCCGGAGCAGGAGGCCGACTTCCTCGACGCGGTGCTCGGCAACCTCTACCTGCTCACCGTCTCCGGCGGAGGCCCGGCCGACTCCGCCGTGCCGCTGCCGGCCCTGGCCGCCTCCATGCTCGTCCCCGACGACATGCGCGAACCCACCGACGACGTGCTGGAGCAGGTGTCCGAGGCGATGATGCGCCTGGACGACCAGTTCCGGGTGCTGGAGCCCATCGGACTGGTCGAGTACCAGCCGGTGGACGAGGCGCTGATGGCGGAGGAGCCCGACGACGCGGCCGAGGCGGCCGGAGCGGCCGACGCCGCCACCGAGGAGGACGTCCAGCGGTACGGCATGGTCCGGCTGACCCCGCTCGGCCTGTACGGCGTACGGACCCGGCTGGTGGAGGCCGGGCTGACCGCGCCGGTCATCGGCGAACTCGCCGACAAGGACGCGGACGCGCTGCTCGGCGGGGTCGCCGACTACCCGGAGGCCGCGGCCCTGGCCGAGACCGCGGCCTGGCTGGTCGGCCGCGACCCGGCCGGCGCCGCGCGCGACCTGCTGGCCGCCGCCCGGGGCGTCGACGCCCGCGCCCCGCTGCGCCGGCTGCACTGCCAGCAGGCCCTCACCCTGGTCGGCGCGGACGCCGAACCGGCCGTACGGGAGGTGCTGGACGACCCGCGGCTCGGCGGCCTCGCCCGGGTCTGGCTCGCCGAGCGCGGCGCGCCGGACGTGCCGCCGCCCCCGGAGGCGATGATCTTCTGGCTGGCGGTCGACACCATCGCCGCCCAGCTCGACGCGGCCGGCGGCGAGGATCTGGACGAGCTGCGCGACCTGGTGGAGGGGCTGACCGGGCAGCACGGCGGCTTCTTCGACGCGGCCTGGCGGGTGGACCACCCGGCCACCCCCGAGGTGCTGGAGGCGATGGGCCGCTTGCACCGCGACAAGACGATGGCCAAGGAGGCCCGCAAGGCCGCCTTCAAGGCCCGCTCGAAGAGCGGCGCCTGAGCCGGGGGAGCCGGCTTCGAACGACGGTGTCGAACTTCTCGTGGGCGAGGTGTCGAAAGAATGTGTGCATGCACTCGAATGGCCGGGGTAGACGGTGCTTCGTCGGTCCCCGGGTGACACTGGACCGACCTGTAGAGGGAGGGACACGAGGAGCATGACGGTGACGACGGTGACGCGGACACGGGCCGACCAGGACAGCAGCGCCCAGGAGCTGCTGCCGGAGGTCGCCGACCCCAAGAAGGTCGCGCCCAAGGACGCACGGACCCTGTCCAAGCTGTTCTTCGAGCAGCTCGCGGTGCTGGAGGAGGGCACGCACGCGTACCAGTACGCGCGCAACACCCTCATCGAGATGAACATGTCCCTCGTCCGCTACGCCGCCGGCCGCTTCCGCAGCCGGGGCGCGGACGAGATGGAGGACATCGTCCAGGTCGGCATGATCGGCCTGATCAAGGCGATCGACCGGTTCGAGCTCACCCGCGAGGTGGAGTTCACCACGTTCGCCGTGCCCTACATCGTCGGCGAGATCAAGCGGTTCTTCCGCGACACCTCGTGGGCCGTGCACGTGCCGCGCCGCCT
>NZ_PVLV01000081.1 GCF_002982015.1 Streptomyces solincola | reverse complement strand
GGCCACACCAACCTCGCCCTGTGCATCCGCACCCTCTTCCACCAGGGCGGCGTCCCGGCCGGGGGGCGGGGGTGTCACAGCAGCTCCTTTCCGGTGACCGCCCAGTGGGCGGCGCTCATCTTGGCGAGCGTCTCGCGCCATTCGCTCGCCGGGTCGGAGTCGGCGACGATGCCGGCGGAGGCGCGGGTGCGGTAGACGCCGCCCTGGTGGAAGAGGGTGCGGATGCACAGGGCGAGGTTGGTGTGGCCGCCGACGTCGATGAGGCCGAGGGCGCCGGCGTACAGGCCGCGGCGGCTGTGCTCCAGGGACTCGATGATCTCCATGGCGCGGATCTTGGGGGTGCCGGTCATGGTGCCGGCGGGGAACAGCGCGGCGACGGTGTCGAAGGCGTCCTTGCCGGGGGCGGCCCGCCCGGTGACGGTGGACACCAGGTGCAGCACGTGGGAGTAGCCCTCGACGAGGAACTCGTCGGGTACGCCGAGGGTGTCGGCCCGGGCGATGCGGCCGATGTCGTTGCGGCACAGGTCGACGAGCATGGTGTGCTCGGCGACCTCCTTGGGGTCGGTGCGCAGCCGTTCGGCGGCGGCCTCGTCGTCGCCGGTGCGGGGCAGGGTCCCGGCGATGGGCCGCATGGTGACCTCGCCGTCCTCGACGCGGACGAAGAGTTCGGGGCTGGCGCCGATGACGCGCTGCCCGCCGACGCCGGCCAGGTACATGTACGGGGAGGCGTTGCGCCGGCGCAGCCGCTGGTAGACGTCGACGGGGTCGGCGGTGGAGCGGATGGCGAGTTCGTGGCCGATCTGCACCTGGTAGACGTCGCCGACGGCGATGTGCTTGAGGCAGGTCTCCACGTCGCGGGCGAAGGTCTCGGGGTCGGTGTCGTCGCTGACGGTGGACTCGGGGATGGTGTCGGCGGCCGGTTCGGGGTGGGTGCGCGCGGCGGTGCGCAGCAGGGCGGTGATCTCGCCGGGGGGCAGCGCGGGCCAGGCGGGCGACTCGTGCAGCAGCAACTCGGTGCGGTCGGCGGCCAGGTCGCGGACCACGCAGCCCTGGTGCAGGACGAGTTGGACGTCGGGCAGGTCGGGGCGCTGCTCGATGAGGCGGGGCAGCTCCTCGACGTAGCGGACGGTGTCGTAGCCGAAGTAGCCGAGGAAGCCGAAGCGGAAGCGGGTGGCGGACCCTTCGGCGTCGAAGAGCCCGCGGGTGGTGCGCAGCAGCGGCCACAGCCCGGCCGGGGTGGGCAGCCGCAGTGTGCCGTCCTCGTCCTGGTCGAGGGCGGGCCTGATGCGGTCCAGGAGCGTCTCGCGCAGGGCGGGTACGCCGTCGACGCGGACGGCGCCGTCGGTGACGGCCAGGGTGAGCAGGGCGCCGAAGCCGGCGAACTGGTGGCGGCGGTCGCGGGCCGGGCCGGCGGCGGACTCGAGCAGGTAGACGTCCTCGGGTCCGAAGCGGGCGGCCAGGGCGCGGTAGGCGGGCAGCATCGGCACCTCGGGCAGGGGGTGCGACCGGGTGGCCACCCGGATCGCGGCCGGTGCCGGTCGCGGGTCGGTCATGCGGGCGCCTCCTGGGGCGTCGGACGGGTCGGGGGCGGTCAGGTGGTGACGGCGTAGCGGTGGGCGACCTTGCGGGCGGCTTCGGCGGCGGGGTCGGCGGCGGTGCGCCGGTCCAGGACGCGGGCGGCCTTCCAGCTCACGAAGGAGCCGGTGTGGGTGACCGGGTCGAGGTCGTCGTCGACGATGACGTGGACGGACGCGCCGGTGAGGCGTTCCAGTCGGGCGGCGAGTGCGGTGCCGGTGGCGGCGGGGTCGGGGCCGCCGGCGGAGGCGGGCAGCAGGTCCAGGCGGACGGTGACCTGGTCGCCGCCGCCGGGGGCGTGGTCGACTTCGACCTGGTAGCCGAGGCAGCTTCGTACGCCGTGCAGGACGGCGGCCTCCAGTTCGCCGGGGTGGACCAGGGCGCGGCCGAGCGGGATGCGGTCGGCGACCCGGCCGACGACCTCGACGACGGGGCCGGGCAGGGTCGCGCCGGGCGGCGCGGGGGTGATGCGGACCAGGTCGCCGGTGCGGTAGCGGATGAGCGGCTTGATGCCGTCGACGAGCATGGTGAGGACCAGTTCGCCCTCCCTGGTGCCGCCGCCGTGCGTCGCGTCGCCGAGGACGGCGCCGGTGTCGGGGTCGACGATCTCGGCCAGGTAGTTGGGGACGGACAGGTGGAGTCGGCCGCTGTCGGCGCCGGTGGCGATGCACAGCGCCTCCTGGGAGCCGTACAGCGCGGGCCGGACCTGGGCGTGCGGCCAGACGGTGGCGACGTTGGCGGCGAACTGCGGGGTGCAGATCTCGCCGAGGACGAGGAACAGCTTCACCGGCAGCGCGGCGAGGTCGTAGCCGTGGTGGCGGGCGGCCTTGGCGAGGCCGAGGCAGAGCGCGGGGGCGCAGACGATGACCTCGACGCCGAGTTCCTCGATGAGGCGCAGCGCCTTGGCGAAGCCGACCCGGGGCGACTCGGGCCAGATCTTGACGTGGCAGGCGCCCAGGCTGCCGGCGACGGCGGTGAACACGTCGCCGAACGCGTACAGCTCGGAGGGGCCCATCAGGCCGACGACCGGCATCCGCTCGCCGAAGTGGGTGCGGAACATGCGCCGCCAGGCCTCCTCGACGGCGGCGTTGGAGGTGGCGATGTCCCGCGCGCCGCGCGGGCAGGGGGTGGCGGCGCCGGTGGTGCCGTTGGTCTCGTAGTAGATGCTCGCCTCGGAGACGGGGCCGCTGAGCACGTCGTACATCTCGCGGCGCAGGTCGTCCTTGGTGGTGAAGGGCAGCGCGGTCAGGTCGGCGGGGGTGACGGCGGTGAGGTCGGCGCCGGCCAGGTGGCGGCGGTAGAACGGGGAGCGTTCGGTGACGTGGCGCAGTACGGCGGCCAGTCGCCCGGTGCGCCAGTCGGCGAGGGCGGCGGGGGTGAGGGTCCCGTCGTAGAAGGCGCGGCTGATCCGGTCGTAGGCGGTGAGGAAGGCGGCGTCGGAGCCGGTGGCCGGGGTCGGGGCCCGGGCCGGGAGGGGTGCGGGGGCGGTGGTCACGCGGGCACCTGCACCTCGGGACGGGCCTCGGGCTGGGCCTGCGGCAGCGGGAGTTCGTTGAGGGCGAGTCCGACGCGCTCGTTGACCTCGCCGGCGGGCAGCAGGTCGTCGCGGCCGGTGAGCCGGCGGTGCTCGTCGAGGAGCTGGATCATGTCGACCATCCGGTCGATCATCCGGGCGACGTTCTTCAGGCCCTCGTCGTCCTTGACCGCGTCGCCCCGGTGCAGCGCGTGCACGGTGGCGGGGAATCCGCTGCCGACCACGATCATCCGGTTGAGCAGCGCGTTGACGGTGAGCTGGGACCACACCTCGCCGGCGCTGTAGCGGCGGGCGACGGAGATGACGCCGGCGACCTTGTTGCTCAGCGGGCGGTCGAAGCGGAGGTAGCCGACGCCGGCGCGCTCGATGAAGGTCTGCATCAGGCTGGCGGTGCCGAAGCCGTGCACCGGGGCGGCGAAGACGATGCCGTCCGCCTCGACCATCTTGCGGACGATGCCGGGCACGCCGTCGGCCAGGGAGCAGGCCACCGGCCGGTCGTTGCAGTCGCCGCACGGCCCGCACCGCTCCATCCAGGTGTTGCGCAGGTCTACGGTCTCGAACTCGACCCCGCGCAGCTCGGCGGTGGCGGCCGCGTGCCGCAGGACGTCGGCGGTGTTGCCGTCCCGTTCGGACCCGTTGATGGCGAGGATCTTCAGATGCTGCGTCATGCGGTCTCTCCTTCGGGGGCCGTGGACTCCCCTGAATCGTCATGTCTCGGTACTCGTCGCGGCATCTCCGTAGATGCTCGATGGACCGGACGCCGCCGAGCTGGTAAAAGGCCCCGCCGGCGCGGGGTGCGCGGGCGGGGCCGGGGGGCGGGCGGTGGGTGTGCGGCGCTAGGGGGCGACGGCGACCGGGAAGGTGTCCAGGCCGCGCACGACCCAGCGGTCGCGGTAGACGGGGGCGCTGGTGGCGGTCAGGTGCGGGAAGCGGGCGAAGAGGCGGGGCAGCGCGATGCCGGCCTCCAGGCGGGCCAGCGGGGCGCCCAGGCAGAAGTGGCCGCCGGCGCCGAAGCTCAGCGGCCGGCTCGCGGTGCGGTCGGGGTCGAAGCGGTCGGGGTCGGCGTAGCGGCGCGGGTCGCGGTTGGCGGCGGCCAGCACCAGGGTGAGCCGACTGCCGGCCGGGACGGGGACGCCGGCCACCTCGGTGTCGGCGGCGGCCCAGCGGCTGGTGACGTGCACCGGCGGCTCGTAGCGCAGGATCTCCTCGACGTAGCGGGCGGCGAAGTCGGTCTCGGTGCGCAGCCGGGCGGCCGGCGCGGCCCGCTCCAGGGCGAGCATCACGCCGTGGCCGATGAGGAAGCTGGTGGTCTCGAACCCGGCGGTGAGCAGCACCATCAGGGTGCCCATCAGCTCGTCGCGGTCCAGCGTGTCGGGATGCTCGCGGTGGGTGTCGGCGAGCAGGGTCACCAGGTCGTCGCGGGGTTCGCGGCGGCGGCGGGCGATCAGCTCGGTGAAGTAGGCCGTCATCTCGTCCATGGCCCGGTCGGCGCGCTCCAGGGCGGCCGGGTCGCCGAAGCCGTCGGTGGAGACGGCGACCGTGGAGGCCATGTCGCGGAACCAGACCTGGTCCTCCTCGGCGAAGCCGATCATGGTGCTGATCACGGCGACCGGCAGCCGGGAGGCGAACTCGGCGATCAGGTCGACCGGGGCGCCGCCGGCCCCGAGGCGGGCCATCCGGTCCAGCAGCTTGTCGGTCATCTCCGCGATGACGGCGTGCAGTTCGCGGATGCGGGGCGGGGTGAAGGCGAAGTTGACGACCGACCGCAGCCGGGTGTGGTCGGGCGGGTTGCTGTAGAGCATGGAGCTGGTGAAGGCGCGCAGCGAGGAGTGCGAGCGCCAGCCGGGCGAGAGCGCGTCGTAGCCGGCGGCGTCCTGGACGAGCAGCCGGGTGTCGCGCAGGGCGCGGTCGCAGTCCTCGTAGCCGGTGAGGACCAGTCGGCCGGGGCGCAGTTCGGCGACGGGGCCGTGGGCGCGGATCGCCTCGTAGTGCGGGTAGGGGTCCTGGCGTCCGGCGGCGGTGCCGAGCGCGGCGAACGCCTCGGTGACGGAAGGGCCCGGGGACGGGGTCCGCGGCGGCGGGGGCGCGGGCGGCGCCGGGAGGTCCGCCGGGGCCGTGGTGGCGGGCGGGCTCATCGGGTGGCGGCCGGGACGAGTTCGAGGATCGCCGACGGGCCGGCCGGGTGGACCGCGGCGAGGGTCAGGCCCGCGGCCTCGGCCAGCGCGGTGAACTCGGCGACGCCGCGCTCCTTGGCCCCGTAGACGCAGAGCATCCGCAGGTCCATGCCGGTGTGCGGGGTGTCGCCGGCGGCGCCGATGGACTCGATGACGAAGACCAAGCCGCGCTCGCCGGCCGCCTCGGCGCAGCGGCGCAGGATGGCGGTGGCGGCCTGGTCGTCCCAGTCGTGCAGGACCAGGGAGAGCAGGTAGCCGCCGGCGCCGGCGGGCAGCGGGTCGAAGAAGCTCCCGGCGACCGCGTCGGCCCGGTCGCCGAGGCCGGCCGCGGCGAACCGCGCCTTGGCGGCGGCGGCCGTGGCGGGCAGGTCCACGACGGTGCCGCGCAGCTCCGGGTGGGCCGTCAGCAGGGC
The DNA here is from genome assembly GCF_002982015.1 of Streptomyces solincola. Taxonomy (GTDB): domain Bacteria; phylum Actinomycetota; class Actinomycetes; order Streptomycetales; family Streptomycetaceae; genus Streptomyces; species Streptomyces solincola. The sequence continues at coordinate 3,750 of NZ_PVLV01000081.1, read as the reverse complement.
GGTGAGCAGCGAGCCGTCGCCGCCGCCGACGTCCACCACGTGGCCGAGCGCGGCCCAGTCGTAGCCGGCGGTGACGCCGGGGGCGCGCACCGCGGTGTCGGCGCCCAGGAGCTTGTTGAAGGAGGCGGCGCGGTCGGCGTCGGCGGTCAGGTCCTCCCAGTACTCGCGGCCGTAGCGGACCGGGAAGGCGGCCTCGCCGGTGCGGACGCTGTGCGGCAGCTCGACGAAGGACAGCTCGCCGCGGCCGGCGCCGTCCACGTCGAACCAGGCGCGGACGCCGGCCGGGTGGTCCTCGCGCAGCGGCTCGCCGAGCGGGGTCAGGGCGTAGCGGCCGTCGTCGTCGCGCGCCAGCACGCCGCGCACGGCGAGGTAGCGCAGCAGGCGCTCCAGCGCCTCGGGGTGCGCGCCGGTGGTCTCGGCCAGTTCGGGCGCGGTGCGGCGGCCGGCCGCGATGTGGTCGGCGATGCGCAGGGTGGCCGCCGTCCGTACGGCCATCGGCGTGCCCAGTCCGGCCATGGCCCACAGCTTGGCGGCGTTGCCGTCCTCGTCACCCAGCACGGTGTGTCCTCCCTCGTCGGCGGGCCGGGGCGGCCCGGGGATTCATCGTCGCGCGTGGCCTGCGGCGCGCCATCTCCCGTATTGCGCGCTTGGGTCGGGGGCGGCCGGGTCCGGTCGCCCGCCCGGTCGGGGTGTCCGGGCACGGCGGCGCCGCCGCTCCCGCGGTGCGGGGGCGGCGGCGTCGTCGGGGGTCGTGTCAGGCGTTCTCCAGCGTGCGCTCCTCGGGGCTGCCGGTGGTGGACGCCGGGCCGCCGGCCGGGCGGTCCTTGGACAGCGGGCCGGGGGCCCAGAAGCGCGGGCCGATGTCGAGGGCGAGCGCCGGCACCAGCACGGTGCGCACCAGGAAGGTGTCGATCAGGACGCCGATGCAGACCACGAAGCCCATCTGGGCCATGGAGACCAGCGGCAGCGCGGCGAACACCGCGAAGGTCGCCGCCAGCACCAGGCCGGCCGAGGTGATGACCCCGCCGGTGCTGGTCAGTCCGGTGATCACGCCCTTGGCGTGGCCGTGCAGCGCGGCCTCCTCCTTGGCCCGGTGCATCAGGAAGATGTTGTAGTCGACGCCGAGGGCGACCAGGAAGACGAAGCCCAGCAGCGGGATGGTCCAGTCGACGCCGGAGTAGTCCATGAGGTTCTCGAAGACCAGGTTGGCGGCGCCGAGCGCGGCGAAGTAGGAGACGACGACGGTGCCGAGCAGCACCAGCGGCGCGACCAGCGAGCGCAGCAGCCAGATCAGCACCAGCAGGACGACGAGGAGGACCAGCGGCACCACGACCTTCAGGTCGCGGGCGGTGGCGGTCTCCTTGTCGACGGTCTGCGCGGCGGTGCCGCCGACGAGCCCGTCGACGCTGCCGCGCAGCGCCTTGACCGCGTCCTTGGCCTCCTGGCTGTCGGGGCTGCCGGCCAGCACGGCGGAGAGCCGGGTGAGTTCGCCGTCCGGGGTCGTGCCGGCGTTCTCGACCTTGACGACGCCCTCGGTGCCCTCGGCGGCCCGGGTGGCCTCGGCCGCGCCGGCGGTCTTGACGATGACGGTGGCCGGGTCGGCGGCGCCGGACGGGAAGTGCGCGGACAGCTTCTCCTGGGCGACGACCGACTCGGGCTTGGTCTGGAACCAGTCGTTCTGGCTCAGGCCCATGTCGAGGCCGAACGCGGAGAGGGCCAGCGCGCCGGTGACGGCGAGCGAGGCGATCCAGGAGCGGCGGGGCTTGGCGGCGACGGAGTCGCCGACCCGGCGCCACAGCGGGCGGGTGGCGCGCTGCGGGGCGCCGTGCTTGGGCACCAGCGGCCAGAACACCCAGCGGCCGGCGATGACCAGCAGCGCCGGGAGGATCGTGACCATGGCGAGGAAGCCGAACACGATGCCGATGACGCCGACCAGGCCCATGGAGCGGGAGGAGTTGATGGTGGCGAAGCCCAGGCAGGCCAGGCCCACGGCGACGGTGCCGGCGGAGGCGAGGATCGCCGGGCCGGAGCGGCGCAGCGCGGCCTGCATGGCGACGTGCTTGTCCTGGTGGACGTGGAGTTCCTCGCGGTAGCGGGCGATGAGCAGCAGCGCGTAGTCGGTGCCGACGCCGAACACGAGGACCATGAGGACGCCGGAGCTCTGCGGGTCGACCTGGAGGCCGGCGTACTTGGCGAACAGGTAGGTGCCGACCTGGGTGAGCACCGCGGCGAAGCCGACCGCGAGGGCGGGGAACAGCCACAGCACGGGGCTGCGGTAGGTGAGCAGCAGCAGCAGGACGACGATGAGGCCGGTGGCCATCATCAGGGTGCCGTCGAGGGTCTCGAAGACGGTGAAGGCGTCGGCCATGGACGCGGCGGGGCCGCCGACCTGGGTGTCCAGGCCGGGCGGGGCGTTGGCGTCGGCGATGTCGCGCAGCTCGGCGGTCTTGTCCGCGATGACGGACTGCTCCTCGCCGGGCAGCGGCACGACGACCATCAGGGCCTTGCCGTCCTCGGAGGCGACGGCCGGCGACACCTGCTCGCCCTTGGCGGCGACCTTCGCGAAGGCGGCGCGGTCGGCCTCGGCCTTGGCCTTATCGTCCGCGCCGAGCGCGCCGTCGGTGCTGTAGACGACGACGGCGGGCATCAGCTCGTCGGTGCGGAACTTCTCCAGCTCCGTGTTCACCTGTGCCGACTCGGCGCCGCGCGGCAGGAAGGCGTTGGCGCTGGTGTCCTGCACCTCGCCGAGCTTGCCGGCCAGCGCGCCGAGCGCCATGACCGCGACCAGCCAGACCGCCAGGACCAGCCATTTTCCTCGGCGGCCGCCGGGCACGGCGGCGGCTTGCTTGAGCCATGCGGGCATGGGGTTCTCCTAAGGGGGTTTTCCGCGAAGGGGTCGTGCGGCTGAGGGGCCCTGGGAGTCGCGGAGGGCCGCGACCCGACGCCGAGCGGCCGCGCGGCGGGGACGTTCCATCGTCCCGGGCGTTCAACCGGGGACGCATCTTCGAGAGTGCTGTGTACGGGGTGCGCGGGTGCCTGGGCCGGACCGGGCCGCGCGGCAGACGGCGGCGCCCGCGGGGCTCGGGGCTCCGCGGGCGCAGGTCGGTGACGCCGGGGCGTCCGGCGTCAGTTGGTGAAGAACTCCTTCAGCTCGGGGGCGAGGACGGCCGGGTCGACGGCGATGCCCTGGCCGGTCAGGGAGTGCCGGCTGGCGCCGGGGACGGTCTCGGCGACGGCCTTGGCCGAGGACTGGAGCCAGGCGTCGGCGTCGCCGCCGTGCACCACCAGCACCGGGGCGCTGATCGCGCCCAGTTCGTCGGCGGGCAGGGCGAAGTCCTCGCCGAGGATGGTGACGTCGTAGGGCAGGGTGTGGGCCAGGGCCTCCAGGCCCGCCCAGAACGGGGCGAACTTCATGCCGGCGACGGCCTCGGCCGGCGCGCCCATGCCGTTGACCATGAAGAACTCCACGGCCTCGGAGCGGCGGTCGGTCGCGGACAGCTCGGTGAGCTTGTCGGTGAAGCCGGCCGGCGGGCGCGGGGCGGTGTCGTCGACGGCGAACGGCGGGTCGTAGACGGCGACCTGGGTGATGCCCACGCCGGCGGCCGCGGCCTTCAGCGCCAGGGCGCCGCCCGCGGACAGGCCGAAGACCCGGGCGGAGCCGCCGGCTTCGGCGATCAGCGCGGCGAGGTCCTCGATCTCCCGCTCCACGGCGTAGACGTCGGCGTCACCGCTGTCGCCGCGGCCGCGGCG
>NZ_PVLV01000080.1 GCF_002982015.1 Streptomyces solincola | reverse complement strand
GGCCGGTGCGCGGGACGACCGGGGGTTCGGTGGTCCGCCGGGCGGCGAACAGCAGGACGCCGGTGAGCATCAGGGCGGCGGCGGCGAGGGTGCCCGCCTGCGGGAAGAGGCCCGCGCAGAGCAGACCGGCCAGCACCGGGCCGAGCATGAAGCACAGCTCGTCCGCGGCCTGTTCGAAGGCGTTGGCGGTGTGCCGGGCCGCCGGGTCCGCCCGGTACAGGTGGGCCCAGCGGGCCCGGGCCATGCCGCCCATGTTGGGCGCGGTGGCGGTCGCGGCGTACGCGGCGAACAGCGTCCAGACGGGGGCGTGCGCGTACACGCAGAGCACCAGGGCGAGTTGGCCGAGGACGGCGAGCGCCATGGCGGGGACGGCCACCCGGGCCTGGCCGTGGTGGTCGACCAGCCGGGCGGTGAACGGCGCGACCAGCGCGGTCGCGGCCAGGCCGGTGGCGGTGACCGCCCCGGCCAGCGCGTAGGAGCCGTAGCCGGCGGCGATCATGATGATCGCGCTGACGCCGACCATCCCGGCGGGCAGCCGGGCCACCAGGCTGCCGGCGGTCGCCGCGCGGGCGCCCGGGGCGTCGAACAGCCGGCGGTACGGGGTGAGCGGGCCGCTGCGGTCCGGGCGGCGGGCGCGGCGCGGCACCGGCCTGGGCGGCGTGCGGTCGTGGGTCGGGCGGCGTGGCACCAGCACCGGGGATTCGGGGGAGAAGGCCAGGTGGAAGGGGGTTTCGTGAGGCATGGACCTACCTTCGCGGCGGTCGGGGTGCGGGGTCCAACACCTTCTCGGCGGCCATTGACCGCTTGGTGTTGTGAATGGGGTGGCGGGGGATAGGTTCGGGCAATGGTCTCCGATCTGCCGCCGCGGCTCCTGCGCGCCTTCCTCGCCGTGGCCGAGGAGCTGCACTTCACCCGGGCCGCCGCCCGGCTGTTCACCGCCCAGCAGGCGCTGAGCCGGGACATCCGCACGCTGGAGCGGGAGTTGGGCGCGGAGCTGTTCGTGCGCAGCACCCGGCAGGTGCGGCTGACCCCGGAGGGATCGCGGCTGCTGCCGTACGCGCGGGCGGTGCTCACGGCGTACGAGGAGCTCGGCGCGGCCTTCGCCGACGCCGCCCGGCCGCTGCTGGCGGACGTCAACACCGACGGGCTGATCTCCGGCCGGGTGCTGGCCCGGGCGCGGGAGCGGGCCCCGGAGTGCGAGCTGATGGCCCGCTACGGCAGCGGACTGACCGGCGCGGTCGCCGAGATGACGGCCGGCCGGATCGACGTGGCCTTCGGCCGGTTCGCCGGGCTGGAGGCGCGGGCGCGGGCCGGGCTGGAGGCGCAGCCGGTGCGGTACGAGCCGATGGCGGTGCTGCTGCCGGCGGACCACCCGCTGGCCGGGCGGGCGGCGGTGGAGCTGGACGCGCTGGCGGGGGAGACGGTCTACGCGGGGGCGGGCAACCCGGCCACCCTGGAGTGGACCGACCTGGCGGCGCGGCTGTTCGCCGGGCGCGGCATCGCGGTGGCGCCGCCGGCTCCGGTGGCGTTGGGCGCGGAGGAGTTCCGGCGGGTGATGGAGAAGAGCCGCTGCCCGGTGCTGGCGGGCGTCGACTTCCCGGCCATGCCCGGCTGTGTGCGCCGGCCGCTGGTGGGGCCGGTGCCGCTGTCCCCGGTGTCGATGGTGTGGCGGCGCGGGCTGCGCCACCCCGGGCTGGACGCGCTGCGGGCGGCGGCCGCCGAACTGGCCGCCGCGCACGGGTGGCTGGAGCGGGCGGAGGGGAGCTGGCTGCCGGAGGCCGACGCCCGGCACATGGCGGGCGAGCCGGCCGCCGGGGCTCACAGGGACGGCCGCCCAGGGGTGAGAGCGAAATTGCGGGGCGGTCATCTCGGATGACCGGACCGCAACACGTGCTGCCTAGCGTCCAAGGCGGTCCCGTGGGGGCCGCAGGACGCCCGACAGCAGCGGAGGTACGCGATGCGCGGCCGGTGGATCGAACGGTGGGACCCGGAGGACGAGGAGTTCTGGCGGGACGGCGGGGAGCGGGTCGCCCGGCGCAACCTCCACGTCTCCGTGCTGTGCGAGCACATCGGCTTCTCGGTGTGGTCGCTGTGGTCGGTGATGGTGCTGTTCATGGGCCCGGAGTACGGGGTGGACCCGGCCGGGAAGTTCTTCCTGATCGCGCTGGCCACCCTGGTGGGCGCGGCGGTGCGGGTGCCGTACTCCTTCGCGGTGGCCCGCTTCGGCGGGCGGAACTGGACGGTGGTCAGCGCCCTGCTGCTGCTCGCGCCGACCGGGGCGGCGTACGCGGTGATGGAGCCCGGCACCTCGTACACCGTCTTCCTGCTGGTGGCGGCGCTGACCGGGATCGGCGGCGGGAACTTCGCCTCCTCGATGACCAACATCAACGCCTTCTATCCGCTGCGCGCCAAGGGCTGGGCGCTGGGGCTCAACGCGGGCGGCGGGAACATCGGCGTGCCCGTGGTGCAGTCGGTGGGGCTGCTGGTCATCGCCACCGCCGGGGCGGCCCACCCGAAGCTGGTGCTCGGCGTCTACCTGCCGCTGATCGTGGTGGCCGCGGTGTGCGCGGCGCTGTTCATGGACAACCTCGCGCCGGTGCGCGGCGACCGGGGGGCACTCGGCGAGGCGGCGCGCGCCCCGCACACCTGGCTGCTGGCGTTCCTCTACACCGGCACCTTCGGCTCGTTCATCGGCTACGGCTTCGCGTTCGGACTGGTGCTCCAGGCGCAGTTCGGCCGCACCCCGTTGCAGGCCACCTCGCTCACCTTCGCCGGCCCGCTGCTGGGCTCGCTGGTGCGGCCGGCCGGCGGGGCGCTCGCCGACCGGCTCGGCGGGGCGAAGGTCACCCTGTGGACGTTCGTGGCCATGGCGGCCGCCACCGGCGTCGTCGTCCAGGCATCCGTCACCGGCTCGTTCGCGGTGTTCCTGACCGGGTTCAGCGCGCTGTTCGTGCTCAGCGGGATCGGCAACGGCTCCGTGTACAAGATGATCCCGGTGGTCTTCACCGCCCAGGCGCACCGGGCGGGACTGACCGGCGAGGCGGCCGCGGCCTACGGGCGGCGGCTGTCCGGCGCGGCGATGGGGCTGATCGGTGCGGTCGGCGCGGCCGGCGGGTTGGGCGTCAACCTCGCCTTCCGCCAGTCCTTCGGCGCCTCCGGGTCCGGCACCGCCGCGTTCGCCGCCTTCCTCGCCTGCTACGCGGCCTGCCTGGCGGTCACCTGGGCGGTATACCTCCGCCGCCCGGCCGGGGGTGCGACGGAAGCGGTCCCGGCCCCGGCCACCGGGCCGGCGGCGGAGAGCCTCCGCGCCTCCGGGGTGTGAGGCGGCGTGGCGCGTAACGGCGGGGAAACGGCGGCGACCCCGGACCGTCACGCCTCCTTGCCACGCTTCGGGCCCATGGACGACCAGCAGCAGCACGGCCCGCTCGCGGGCTTCACCGTCGGGGTCACCGCCGCCCGCCGCGCCGACGAGCTGGGCGCGCTGCTCCAGCGGCGCGGCGCGGCGGTGCTGCACGCCCCGGCGCTGCGGATCGTGCCGCTCGCCGACGACGCCGAACTGCTCACCGCCACCTGGGAACTGGTCGAGCGGGCCCCGGACACCGTGGTCGCCACCACCGCGATCGGCTTCCGCGGCTGGCTGGAGGCGGCCGACGGCTGGGGGTTCGGGGAGAGGCTGCACGAGCGGCTGGCCGGAGCGCGGGTGCTGGCCCGCGGGCCGAAGGTCAAGGGCGCGGTGCGGGCCGCCGGGCTGACCGAGCAGTGGTCGCCCTCCTCGGACTCGATGGCCGAGGTGCTGGACCGGCTCCTCGCCCAGGACCCGGCCGGCCGGCGGATCGCGCTCCAACTGCACGGCGAGCCGCTGCCCGGCTTCGTGGAGGCGCTGCGCGCGGCCGGCGCGGACGTGGTGGTGGTGCCCGTCTACCGCTGGGAGCCGCCGGCCGACCTCCATCCGCTGGACAGGCTGGTCGACGCGGTGGCCGCCCGCACCCTGGACGCGGTCACCTTCACCAGCGCCCCGGCCGCCGCCTCGCTGCTGACCCGGGCCGAGGGGCGCGGACTGCGCGACGAGGTGCTGGCGGCCCTGCGGGACGGGGTGCTGGCCGCCTGCGTCGGACCGGTCACCGCCGGACCGCTGGCGGCCCGCGGGATCCCCGTCGTACGGCCGGAGCGGTTCCGGCTGGGGCCGCTGGTGCAGGCGGTGTGCCGGGAGCTGCCGGCCCGCTGCCGGCCCCTGCCGGTGGCCGGGCGGCAGGTCGAGGTGCGCGGGCACGCCGCCGTGGTGGACGGCGAACTGCGCCCGGTGCCGCCGGCCGGGATGGCGCTGCTGCGTGTCCTGGCCCGCCGCCCCGGCTGGGTGGTCTCCCGCGCCGACCTGCTGCGCGCCCTGCCCGGCGCGGGCCGCGACGAGCACGCGGTGGAGACCGCGATGGCCCGGCTGCGCGCCGCGCTGGGCGCGCCCGAACTCATCCAGACCGTCGTCAAACGCGGCTACCGCCTCGCCGTCGCCCCGGCCGACGTGCCGGCGGCCCGCTGACCCCCTCGCGGAACCCCCGCGCGGCCGCTCGGCGGACGTACGGCGCAACTCACCGTAACCGCAGGCGAATCACCCGGCTCCAGCGTCACCGACCGTGCACGAACGCGCACTTGTGAAAGTTTCTGAGAAAAAACCTGTCGGCGTTGAGTAGGCCGGGCCCGGGCCTCCGTAGTGATGGAGGACAACGAGTCAGATCAAGGTCTCGACCGGGAGGTTCCAGGTGCGCAAGGATGCCGCCGTGGCCGATGACCGTCGGGGGACGCGTCGGGCCCGGCATCGCGCTGCGGCGCCCCGCACCAGCCCCGAGGTCCCGGACGAGGAGTTGATGCGGGCCCTCTACCGCGAGCACGCCGGACCTCTGCTCGCCTATGTGCTCCGCCTCGTCGCCGGCGACCGCCAGCGGGCCGAGGACGTGGTGCAGGAGACGCTCATCCGTGCCTGGAAGAACGCCGGTTCGCTGAACCACGCCACCGGCTCTGTCCGACCCTGGCTGGTGACGGTCGCCCGGCGCATCGTCATCGACGGCCACCGCAGCCGGCAGGCCCGGCCGCAGGAGGTCGATCCGTCGCCGCTGGAGGTCATGCCCGCGGAGGACGAGATCGACAAAGCGCTGTGGCTGATGACGCTCTCTGACGCGCTCGACGATTTGACCCCGGCCCACCGGGAAGTCCTCATCGAGACGTATTTCAAGGGGCGTACGGTCAACGAGGCGGCCGAGACGCTCGGCATACCCAGCGGGACCGTGCGGTCCCGTGTGTTCTACGCACTGCGCTCCATGAAGCTCGCCCTGGAGGAGAGGGGGATCTCGGCATGACGACGTACGGGAACGAGTCGGTGCACGACGCCGTCGGCGCGTACGCGCTCGGCATTCTCGACGACGCCGAGGCCACCGCCTTCGAGGGCCACCTGGCGGGCTGCGCGGTGTGCGCCGAGCACCTGGAGGAGTTCTCCGGCCTCGCGCCGATGCTCGCGCTGCTCGCCGAGCCCCCCGGCCCGGCCGAACGGCCGCTCACCCCGCCCGGGCCCGGCGGCCCGCGCTGGGACGAGCAGCCCGGCGCCGGCCACACGGCCGGCTACGGCGGACCGCCCGGCGGCCGCCCCGGGGCGTTCGCGCCGCCGCCCGAGCCGGACGGCGCCCTGCCGCCGCCGCTCGCCTTCCCGGGCCCGTCGCACCACGGGCCCTCACCGCTGTCCGGGGGCGGCGCCGCCCTGCCCCGCCAGCGGCCGGCCGCGTCCGGCGAGGGGCCGCTGCTGGGCAGGCTGGTGGACGAGGTGGGACGCCGGCGCGCTCACCGCCGCCGGCGCACCCGGCTGCTGCTCGCCGCCGCCGCGGCGCTGATCATCGCCGGGCCGGTGGCCGCCGTCGCCACCACCGACCGCGGCGAGGACGGGCGCACCAACCAGGCCGCACCCGACCCGCACCCCACCAGCCCCGCCGAGGACGCCTTCTTCCACCACATGGACGAGAAGCTGACCGCCACCGACCCCGGCACCAAGGTCGCCGCCGCCGTCGGCATGGAGAGGAAGGCGTGGGGCACCCACGCCGTGCTGGAGCTGAAGAACGTCAAGGGCCCGCTGAAGTGCCGGCTGGTCGCCGTCTCCAAGGACGGCGAGGAGGAGACCGTCGCCTCCTGGTCCGTGCCCACGTGGGGCTACGGCCTGCCCGACAGCCCGCACGAGGCCGCCCGCGCCCCGCTCTACGTCCACGGCGGGGCCGCCATGGACCGCGCCGACATCGACCGCTTCGAGGTCCGCACCTTCGAGGGAACCAAGCTCGTGGAGGTGGACGCCTGAGACGCGGGAGGCTCGGGAGACCCCCGGGCACACCCGTATGCGCGAGTGCCCGCCCCGGCCGGGCACCGCTGCCTGACACACCGCCCCCGGTGCAATAAGCTCGACGGCTGCCCAACGCACATCAGAAGGGGGCCTCGGGTGGCCGCGCAGGAAGCCGACAGACTGGTCGACACGGTCCGCGACCGGGAGATCGGCGTCGAGCAGCAGCATCTGGACCGGGTCTACCGCCGGCTGGACGAGACCATCCACGAGGCGGAGTTCCTGATGAGGGACGCCGCCCGGATCGGCCAGGTCGGCACCCCCGGCGCGCTCGCCGAACGCGACGCCCAGGTCTTCCGGGCCGGCGTCCACCTCAACCGGCTCACCAACGAGTACGAGGACTTCCTCTTCGGCCGCATCGACCTGCTGGACGGCAAGGACGGCAAGAAGGGCCCGGACGGGGCGTACACCTCGATCGAGCCGGCCGACGACGCCATCCGCCCCGACGCCACCGCCGACATCGGCGAGACCCTGCACATCGGCCGCATGGGCGTGCTGGACGCCGAGTACACCCCGCTGGTCATCGACTGGCGCGCGCCGGCCGCGGCCCCCTTCTACCGGGCCACCCCCGTCGACCCCGGCCGGGTGGTGCGCCGCCGCGTCATCCGCTCCAAGGGGCGCCGGGTCCTCGGCGTCGAGGACGACCTGATGCGCCCCGAGCTGACCGCCAGCCTGGACGGGACCGAACTGGCCGTCATCGGCGACGGCGCCCTGATGGCCGCACTCGGCCGCGCCCGCGGCCACACCATGCGCGACATCGTCTCCTCCATCCAGGCCGAGCAGGACCTGGTCATCCGAGCGCCCGCCGCCTCCGTCACCCTCGTCGAGGGCGGCCCCGGCACCGGCAAGACCGCCGTCGCCCTGCACCGCGCCGCCTACCTGCTCTACCAGGACCGGCGCCGCTACGCCGGCGGCATCCTCGTCGTCTCGCCCACCCCGCTGCTGGTCGCCTACACCGAGGGCGTGCTGCCCTCGCTCGGCGAGGAGGGCCAGGTCGCCATCCGCGCACTCGGCAATCTGGTCGACGGGGCCGAGGCCACCGGCTACGACGAGCCCGCCACCGCCCGGGTCAAGGGCTCCGCCCGGATGCTGAAGGTCCTGCGCAAGGCCGCCCGCGGCGCGCTGGAGGGCGGCGACGCCCCGCAGCGGCTGCGGGTGGTCGCCTTCGGCCGCCGGCTGGAGCTGGAGGCCGAGGAGCTGACCCGGATCCGCTCCGCCGTGCTCGGCGGCACCGCCCCCGTCAACCTGATGCGCCCGCGCGCCCGCAGGCTGCTGCTGGACGCGCTGTACGCGAAGTCCGGCGCCGGCTCCCGGCACACCGACCCCGAGCTGGCCGCCGAACTGCGCTCCTCCTTCGACGAGGACGTCTCCACCGAGGACGCCTTCACCGACTTCCTGGACGCCTGGTGGCCCGAGCTGACCCCGCGCCAGGTGCTCACCGCCATGGCCGACGAGCGCCGGCTCGGCCGCTGGGCCCGCCGGGTCCTCAACCCCGGCGAGGTCCGCCGGCTCGCCCGCTCGCTGCGCCGCCCGGAGCTGTCCGTGCACGACGTGGCGCTGCTGGACGAGCTGAACACCCTCCTGGGCGCCCCCGCCCGGCCGCGCCGCCGCCGCGAGCTGGACCCGCTGGACCAGCTCACCGGTCTGGAGGAGCTGATGCCGGTGCGCGAGGAGTCCCAGCGCGAGCGGGCCGAGCGGCTGGCCGCCGAGCGCACCGAGTACGCCCACGTCATCGTGGACGAGGCCCAGGACCTCACCCCGATGCAGTGGCGGATGGTCGGCCGGCGCGGGCGCACCGCCACATGGACGGTGGTGGGCGACCCGGCGCAGTCCTCCTGGCCGCTGCCCGAGGAGGCGGCCGAGGCGCGCGAGGAGGCCCTGGGCACCCGCCCGCGCCGCCGCTTCGAGCTGACCGTCAACTACCGCAACCCGGCCGAGATCGCCGAGCTGGCCGCCAAGGTGCTGGCCCTCGCCATGCCCGGCATGACCGCCCCCCGCGCGGTCCGGTCCACCGGTGTGACGCCCCGGTTCACCGCGGTGGCCGCGGCCGGCGGCCGTGAGGCGGGCGCGGCGGTGCGCGCGGAGGCGGTCCGGCTGCTGGAGCTGGTGGACGGCACGGTCGGCGTGGTGGTCGCCATGGGCCGGCGGGCCGAGGCCGCCCGCTGGCTGGAGGGGCTGGGGGACCGCGTGGTGGCGCTCGGCAGCCTGGAGGCCAAGGGGCTGGAGTACGACGCCACGGTGGTGGTCTCGCCCGCCGAGATCGCCGACGAGTCGCCCGCCGGGCTGCGGGTGCTGTACGTGGCGCTGACCCGGGCCACCCAGCAGCTCACCGTGGTGTCCGGGCCGCGCGACGAACCCGACGCCGGCGGCGTGCCGGATCTGCTGCGGGACTGAGTGCGGGGACTGAGGCCGGGGACTCAGGCCGGGACGGACGGCGGCCGCAGGGGAGATGGCCGAGTGGGGCCGATCGGGGCGCCGCGGCAAATCGTTTCCGCGCGGGGGAATCGCCTTCGGGGAGGGTTTGTTAGCCTGGGTGTGGCACCGGCCCGATCCAAGCCCCCGGGCCCAACCTTAGTCGCTTAGAGCGACCACTTGCCGCGAGGCGAGCATGGCGGGTCGGTGCCACCTCTTCCGTTGAAACGCCCGTGGGTCCGTGTCTTCCGACGAAGACGCGGACCCACGGGCGTTCGGCGTTCGGGGGTTCCGCCGGGACCGTCCGCCTCGTACAGTGTCTCTCGCATCGCGGAAAACAGTTTCCGAAACCCTTATGACCGCTATTACCTGTTACTCGCAGGTAGGTGCGACCATCGGAGGGCGCCGCCCGGCCATCCACCGGTGCGGTGCGGCAACGAAGCTAGGGAAAGCAGAGGAACACGGCCATGGCAACGGCGCCCAGCGTCTCCTACTCGATGACGGTCCGGCTGGAGGTGCCGGCGAGCGGTACCGCGGTCTCCCAGCTCACCACGGTGGTGGAGTCCTCGGGCGGCTCGGTCACCGGCCTCGACGTGACCGCCTCGGGCCACGAGAAGCTGCGCATCGACGTCACCATCGCCGCCTCCTCCACCGCGCACGCGGACGAGATCGTCGCCAAGCTGCGCGGCATCGAGGGCGTCGTCCTCGGCAAGGTCTCCGACCGTACGTTCCTGATGCACCTCGGCGGCAAGATCGAGATGGCGTCCAAGCACCCCATCCGCAACCGTGACGACCTCTCCATGATCTACACCCCCGGTGTGGCCCGGGTCTGCATGGCGATCGCGCAGAACCCCGAGGACGCCCGCCGCCTGACCATCAAGCGCAACTCCGTCGCGGTCGTCACCGACGGCTCCGCCGTCCTCGGCCTCGGCAACATCGGCCCCAAGGCCGCGCTGCCGGTCATGGAGGGCAAGGCGGCCCTGTTCAAGCGGTTCGCCGGCATCGACGCCTGGCCGATCTGCCTGGACACCCAGGACACCGACGCCATCGTGGAGATCGTCAAGGCCATCGCCCCGGGCTTCGCCGGCATCAACCTGGAGGACATCTCCGCGCCGCGCTGCTTCGAGATCGAGGCCCGGCTGCGCGAGGCCCTGGACATCCCGGTCTTCCACGACGACCAGCACGGCACCGCCATCGTGGTGCTCGCGGCGCTCACCAACGCGCTGCGGGTGGTCGGCAAGGCGTTCGGCGACGTCCGGGTGGTGATGTCGGGCGCGGGCGCGGCCGGCACCGCGATCCTCAAGCTGCTGCTGGCCGCCGGCGTCAAGCACGCGGTGGTCGCCGACATCCACGGCGTGGTGCACGCCGGCCGCGAGGACCTGGTGGACGCCGACCCCGAGTCGCCGCTGCGCTGGATCGCGGACAACACCAACCCCGAGGGCGTCACCGGCACCCTGAAGGAGGCCGTGGTCGACGCGGACGTCTTCATCGGCGTCTCGGCCCCGAACGTGCTGGACGGCGACGACGTGGCCGCCATGGCCGACGGCGCCGTGGTGTTCGCGCTCGCCAACCCCGATCCCGAGGTGGACCCGGCGATCGCCCGCCAGACCGCCGCCGTGGTGGCCACCGGCCGCTCCGACTTCCCCAATCAGATCAACAACGTGCTGGTCTTCCCGGGTGTCTTCCGCGGCCTGCTGGACGCCCAGTCGCGCACGGTCAACACCGAGATGATGCTGGCCGCCGCCACCGCGCTGGCCGACGTCGTCACCGAGGACGAGCTGAACCCGAACTACATCGTGCCCTCGGTCTTCAACGACAAGGTCGCCGGCGCGGTCGCGGGCGCGGTGCGCGACGCCGCCAAGGCGGCCGGGGTCACCGCCCCGGCCGGCTCCTGACCGCCCTCCACCGTCCTCCGGTGGCGCTTTTCGTGTGACTCCGGAGGGTGCCGGATTGGCTTTCCCGGCTCAGGTGGGGGCAGGATGCCTTTCTGGGCGCGAGGGTCTGACAGCAGACCCGGGTCCGGGCACTGACCAAGGGCCCTGGCAGCATCGGCTTCGCTGTCCCCCCTGTGCGGCACCGCCGCGTGGCACGCCTGACAGCAAGAAGAACACGGGAGTAAGAACATGAACCGCAGTGAGCTGGTGGCCGCCCTGGCCGACCGTGCCGAGGTGACCCGCAAGGACGCCGACGCCGTGCTGGCCGCTCTCGCCGAGACTGTCGGTGAGGTCGTGGCCAAGGGTGACGAGAAGGTCACCATCCCCGGCTTCCTGACCTTCGAGCGCACCTCGCGTGCCGCTCGTACCGCCCGCAACCCGCAGACCGGCGAGCCGATCGAGATCCCCGCCGGCTTCAGCGTCAAGGTCTCCGCGGGCTCCAAGCTCAAGGAAGCCGCCAAGGGCAAGTGAGCCTTCCCGGCGCGGCGGGCGACCGCCGCGCCGGTCGAGCGGGCTGACGAGAAGGGCGGCCACCCCCAGGGGGTGGCCGCCCTTCTCCGTACTCCGGCCGTCAGACCGCGGCGCTGCCCGGCAGCTCGACCTTCGCGCCCAGCTCGACCAGCTTCTCCATGAAGTTCTCGTAGCCGCGGTTGATCAGGTCGATCCCGTGCACCCGCGAGGTGCCCTGCGCCGCCAGCGCGGCGATCAGGTACGAGAAGCCGCCCCGCAGGTCGGGGATGACCAGGTCGGCGCCCTGGAGCCTGGTCGGTCCGGAGACGACCGCCGAGTGCAGGAAGTTGCGCTGGCCGAAGCGGCAGTCCGAGCCGCCCAGGCACTCCCGGTAGAGCTGGATGTGCGCGCCCATCTGGTTCAGCGCCGAGGTGAAGCCGAGCCGCGACTCGTACACCGTCTCGTGCACGATGGACAGCCCGGTCGCCTGCGTCAGCGCCACCACCAGCGGCTGCTGCCAGTCGGTCTGGAAGCCCGGGTGCACGTCCGTCTCCAGCGCGATCGACGTGAGCTGGCCGCCCGGGTGCCAGAACCGGATGCCCTCGTCGTCGATCTCGAACGCCCCGCCCACCTTCCGGTAGGTGTTCAGGAACGTCATCATCGAGCGCTGCTGCGCCCCGCGGACGTAGATGTCCCCCTCGGTCGCCAGCGCCGCGGACGCCCAGGAGGCGGCCTCCAGGCGGTCCGGGAGGGCCCGGTGGGTGTAGCCGCCGAGCTTGTCCACGCCGGTGATCCGGATGGTGCGGTCGGTGTCCATGGAGATGATGGCGCCCATCTTCTGCAGTACGCAGATGAGGTCCTCGATCTCCGGCTCCACGGCCGCGTTGGACAGCTCGGTCACGCCCTCGGCCAGCACGGCCGTCAGCAGCACCTGCTCGGTGGAGCCGACCGAGGGGTAGGGCAGCCGGATCTTGGTGCCGCGCAGCCGCTGCGGGGCCTCCAGGTACTGGCCGTCCTCGCGCTTCTCGATGACCGCGCCGAACTGGCGCAGCACGTCGAAGTGGAAGTCGATCGGCCGGCCGCCGATGTCGCAGCCGCCGAGGCCGGGGATGAAGGCGTGCCCCAGACGGTGCAACAGCGGGCCGCAGAACAGGATCGGGATGCGCGAGGAGCCCGCGTGGGCGTCGATGTCCGCGACGTTCGCGGACTCCACGTAGGTCGGGTCGAGCACCAGCTCGCCCGGCTCGTCGCCCGGGCGTACCGTGACGCCGTGCAACTGGAGCAGCCCGCGCACCACGCGGACGTCCCGGATGTCGGGGACGTTGCGCAGCCGGCTCGGCTCGCTGCCGAGCAGCGCGGCGACCATCGCCTTGGGCACGAGGTTCTTCGCGCCGCGGACGCGGATCTCACCCTCCAGCGGGGTGCCGCCGTGGACAAGCAGGACATCGTCAGTGCCGGTCATGAATCTCGCGTTCCGATGGGGGTCCCCCCGGCGGACGCCAGGGAGGAGGTCGGACAGGGGGCCAGGGAAAAGGGTAAGGGGGTCTACCACCCCTTCCGGTAGCCCGCGGACGCCAGTCAGATGTAATGAATTCGGCACAACACCGTGTGTTCTCCACCCATCGGCGGAGGGTTACCGTCCGCTTTCGGCCAGTCCGGGCCGGCGGGCCTTCCGCCCGCCACGCGGACGCCGGATGCGCGATGATGTCACTCATGACCGAGGTGTCCTCGCTCACCGGGCGGCTGCTGGTCGCCACCCCCGCGCTGGCCGACCCCAACTTCGACCGGGCGGTGGTGCTGCTGCTCGACCACGACGACGAGGGGTCGCTCGGCGTGGTCCTCAACCGCCCCACCCCGGTGGACGTCGGCGACATCCTGGAGTCCTGGGCCCCGCTGGCCGGCGAGCCCGGCGTGGTCTTCCAGGGCGGTCCGGTGGCGCTGGACGCCGCCCTCGCGCTGGCCGTCGTCCCGGGCGACGGCCCGGCGCCGCACGCGGGTCCGGACGGTTCGCGACCGCGTACGCCGCCGGTGGAAGCGGAGGCGGGCGACGGTGACGGTACGGCGCTGCTGGGCGCCGGCCCCCTCGGCTGGCGCCGCGTCCACGGGGCGATCGGCCTGGTCGACCTGGAGGCGCCGCCCGAGCTGCTGGCCGCCGCGCTCGGCTCGCTGCGGATCTTCGCGGGGTACGCGGGGTGGGGGCCGGGCCAACTGGAGGACGAGCTGTCCGAGGGCGCGTGGTTCGTGGTCGACTCCGAACCGGGCGACGTCTCCTCGCCCCGCCCCGAGGTGCTCTGGCGGGACGTGCTGCGCCGCCAGCGCAGCGAACTGGCGATGATCGCCACCTACCCGGACGACCCCTCGCTCAACTGACCGGCCCGCCGACCGGCCTGCTCCCCCGAGGGATGTTTCCGGCCACTGGCCGGACCGTGTCGGGCCGTGCGGGCGGCCGCGCCCGGCCGCCTCCGGCGCGGCTCCCGGCCCCCGCCGGGAGCGCCCCGGCGTGACGGGCCTCACAGCCGCCGGCCGCTCCCGCGGGCGGGCGACCGCGCTCCCGGCCCGCCGCCGACGTGGGTACCCTTGGAGCCCATGAGCACTCTTGAGCCCGAGCGCGGGGCAGGTACGGGGACCCTCGTAGAGCCGACGCCGCAGGTGTCGCACGGCGACGGCGACCACGAGCGCTACGCCCACTACGTCCAGAAGGACAAGATCATGGCGAGCGCCCTCGACGGCACTCCCGTGGTCGCCCTGTGCGGCAAGGTCTGGGTGCCGGGGCGCGACCCCAAGAAGTACCCGGTCTGCCCCATGTGCAAGGAGATCTACGAGTCCATGGGCGCCGGCGGCGACAAGGACAAGGGCGGCAAGGGCGGCGGCAAGGACAAGAAGTAGCCGCGGACCTGTGACGGCGGCCGGCTCCACGGCCGCCGTCACCGACCCGGTCCGGTCCCGGGGATTGGTCGAGACCTCTTGTGGGGGCACGGCGCGCGGCCTACGCTCCAGCGCACATGGACGACGCACAGGCCCGGGACCTGTCCCGTGGACACCTCCTCATCCCCGCGCCCGGCTCCGCCCGGTTCGCCGACGCCGCCGGCCGGATCGTGCTCGGGCCGGACACCGCGCTCGACGCCGGCCCCGGCACCGCGACCGCCGCACGCTGGCTGCGCACCACCGTGGGCCCGGCCACCGGGCTCGACCTGCTGCCCCCGCCGCCGGCCGGCGGCCGTCCCGTCATCGCCCTGCGGACCGACGACGAGGTCCGGGCACGCCACGGCGAGGAGGGCTACCGGCTGACCGTCGGCCGCCCGGACGCCGGCCCCGAGGTGCTGGTGGCGGGCGGCGGGCCCGCCGGCGTGTTCTGGGGCGCCCAGACGCTCCGCCAGCTGCTCGGCCCCGACGCCTTCCGCCGGGCCCCGCTCGGCCCGGCCGGACGCACCTGGGAGCTGCCGGCCGGCACCGTGGAGGACGCCCCCCGCTTCCGCTGGCGCGGCATGCTGCTGGACGTGGCCCGGCACTTCCGGCCCAAGGACGACGTCCTGCGCTACCTCGACCTGCTCGCCGCGCACAAGCTCAACGTCTTCCACTTCCACCTGACCGACGACCAGGGCTGGCGGATCGAGATCAGGCGGCACCCCCGGCTGACCGGGACCGGAAGCTGGCGCGCCCGCACCAAGCACGGCCACCGCGCCTCCCCGCTCTGGGACGACACCCCGCACGGCGGCCACTACACCCAGGACGACATCCGCGAGATCGTCGCCTACGCCGCCG
Source organism: Streptomyces solincola (assembly GCF_002982015.1). Lineage (GTDB taxonomy): Bacteria > Actinomycetota > Actinomycetes > Streptomycetales > Streptomycetaceae > Streptomyces > Streptomyces solincola. The sequence goes on along the minus strand of NZ_PVLV01000080.1, from coordinate 2,519 downwards.
AACGGCACATCACCGTCGTCCCCGAGATCGACGTCCCCGGCCACTCGCAGGCCGCCATCACCGCCTACCCCGAACTGGGCAACACCGACGTCCTCGACACCGCCGCGCTCGGCGTCTGGGACGACTGGGGGGTCAGCCCCCACATCCTCGCCCCCACCGACGCCGTGCTGCGCTTCTACGAGGAGGTGCTGGAGGAGGTCCTGGAGCTGTTCCCCTCGCCGTACGTCCATCTCGGCGGCGACGAGTGCCCCAAGGACCAGTGGAAGGCGTCCGCCACCGCCCAGGCGCGGATCGCCGAACTGGGCCTGGCCGGCGAGGACGAGCTGCAATCGTGGTTCCTGCGCCACTTCGACCGCTGGCTGGCCCGGCGAGGCCGGCGGCTGGTCGGCTGGGACGAGATCCTGGAGGGCGGCAGCCTGGCCGCCGCCGACCCGGCCGACCCCGAGGGCCCGTCAGGCGCGTTGAGCCCGGGGGCCGTCATCTCCTCCTGGCGGGGGTACGCGCGCGGGGTCGCCGCCGCCGAGGCCGGCCACGACGTGGTCATGTGCCCCGAGCAGCAGGTGTACCTGGACCACCGTCAGGACGGCGGCGAGGACGAGCCGGTGCCGATCGGCTTCGTCCGCACCCTGGCCGACGTCTACCGGTTCGAGCCGGTGCCGCCCGCCCTCTCCCCGGCCGCCGCCGCCCATGTGATCGGCGCCCAGGCCAACGTCTGGACCGAGGTGATGGACAGTCGCGCCCGCGTCGACTACCAGGTCTTCCCCCGGCTCGCCGCGTTCGCCGAGACCGTCTGGACGACCGGGCTGCCCGCTCCGGCCGACCGGGACCTGACCGATTTCGAACACCGGCTCACCGCGCACCTGCGGCGGCTGGACGCGCTCGGCGTCGACTACCGGCCGCCCGCCGGCCCGTTGCCCTGGCAGCGCCGCCCCGGTGTGCTCGGCCGCCCGCTGGACGGACCCCCGCCGGCACGCTGAGCCCGCCCGGCCGCCGCCTCCGCCGGCCCGGTCGCCTCCGCCGTCATCACCGGTAGCTCGAACACGTCGTACGGGATCGCCGGGAAGTGGCAATCCGGCGAGTCGGATGTGCCCCGCCAAACCGGGTCATCGCGCAGGTCATCGGACGTCCGGGGCGGATGCGCCCTTGCCGGACCTGCGCACCGGGCGGCCCGGAACATGTGCCAGAGTTGCCACGTCCCGGCTGCGAGCACGTACGGTACGGCCAGCACAGGCGGGACGGCCGGGACGGACCGGGACACCGGGAAGGGGCAGCGAGGTTGACCACGCACGCACCGCGGGCGGCGCAGTCCGTGACGCTGCCGGGCACGCTCGACGAGGCCGTGGCGGCGCTCACCGCCATGCCCGCCGCCGTGCCCGTCGCGGGCGGCACGGACCTCATGGCCGCCGTCAACAAGGGCCTGCTGCGCCCCGCCGGGCTGGTCGGCCTGGGCCGGATCAACGAGATCCGCGGCTGGCAGTACCAGGACGGCCACGCCCTGCTGGGCGCCGGCCTCACCCACGCCCGGATGGGCCGCCCCGACTTCGCCGCCCTGATCCCCGCGCTCGCCGCCGCGGCCCGCGCCGCCGGACCCCCGCAGATCCGCAACGCCGGCACCCTCGGCGGCAACATCGCCACCGCCGCCCCCACCGGCGACGCCCTGCCGGTGCTGGCAGCCCTGGAGGCCGACCTGGTCGTGGCCGGCCCGGCCGGCCGGCGCGAGATCCCGGTCACCCACCTCCTCGCCGGGCGGGAACTCCTCGCCCCCGGCGAGCTGATCGGCTTCGTCCGGGTGCCGCTGCTGCACGCCCCGCAGGTGTTCCTCAAGGCCACCGGCCGCACCGGCCCCGGCCGGGCCACCGCCTCCGCCGCCGTCGTCCTGGACCCGGCCCGCCGCGGCGTGCGCTGCGCGGTCGGGGCCATCGCCCCGATGCCGCTGCGCCCGCTGGAAGCCGAGCGCTGGATCGCCTCGCTGATCGACTGGGACGGCGACCGGGGGCTCGCCCCCGAGGCGCTGCACGCCTTCGGCGAGTACGTGGCCGCCGCCTGCGTCCCGGACTCCCCGAACGGCGAGCCGCTGCCGCCGGCCGTACTGCACCTGCGGCGCACCGTCGCCGCGCTGGCCCGCAGAGCACTGGGGAGGGCGCTGGCGTGAGCGACGGCGACAACCGCGACAACCGCGACGACTTCGACCGCGAGGGCTACGAGGGCCACGACGGCTACGAGGGCCAGGACGGCCATGCCGGCCACGGTGCCCTCGACGGCCGCGGCGGCGAGGCCGGTGACGGCTACCCGGGCTATCCGGCGTACGGCGCCGACGGGTACGGCCACGGCGACGCCGGCTATGCCGCCGACCCCTACGGCAGCGGCTCCTACGGCGGCCAGGGCCACCCGGCGGCCGCCGGCGCCGAAGTCCACCGCCCCGTAGGTCTCGGTGCCGTAGGCGGGGGTGCCGTAGGGCGGGGTGCCCGTGCCGTAGGCGCCGGCGGCCGCCGGGTGGCCCTGGGCGCCGTAGGAGCCGC
>NZ_PVLV01000007.1 GCF_002982015.1 Streptomyces solincola | reverse complement strand
GTTGGACGACGTACCGGAGGCCGCGGTGTCCGCCGGGGCGTCCGTCTCGTCGCTGTCCGCCGGAGCGTCGTCCGTCGTCTCCGGGGCTTCGGTCGTCTCCGGCTCGTCGGTCTCCTCCGGCTCCTCGGTGGTGTCGGTCTCCTCTTCCTGCGCCTGGTCGGCTTCGGGAGTGGGGGCCTCGTCCGGGGCGCCGGACTCGGGGGCGTCGGCGGCGTCCTGCTCGGTCTCGGCTTCCGCAGCGTCGTCGCGCTGCGGGCTCTCCGCCTCGTCCGCCGCCGTCTCGTTCGTCTCCTCGGCGTCGTCAGGCTGCGGGGCGTCGTCCTCGGTCGCCTCCGTCTCGTCCGTGGCCTCGGCGTCGTCGCCGCCTTCAGGCTGCAAGTCGTCCAGCTCGGCACGCACCTGCTCGGGGTTGAGCTTGACGTCGCCGTCAGCGGAGTCGATGGTCTCCTCGCTGGGCGCCGGGGCGTCCGCCTGCTCCTCGCTCTGCTGCTCGTCGTTGCCGGCGGGTGGGGCGTCCTCGCTCAGCCCGTCCAGGTCGCTGCGCACCTGCGCGGGGTCGAGGGTGGTTTCGCCGCGCTCCTCGCGGGCGCGCTGCTGCTTCTCCCGCTTCTTGCGCTCCTTCGCGGCCTTCCGTGCCTCGGCGTCCGGCCAGGTGATGCGCGGCCGGCCCTTCTCGTCGGTGCTGATCGACGGGGCGGCGGGCGTACGGGGGAGGAGGTCGGTGTCCTGCTCGGCCGCCGGGTCGTCCACGTCCGCGGCTTCCTCGCCGGCGGCAAGACGCGCCTCGCGGAGCTGGTGCTCCAGGGCCTCCATGCGGTTGCGCTTGTCCTTGGCCGCGTCCTCGCTGCTGACGTCCCGGCCCTGCTCCTTGATGATCGCGGCGATCAGCTTGGAGCGGCGCTCGGCGGCCTCCAGCTCGGCGGCCTGCTCGAAGGGGCGGTCGACGCGCTCGCGCGCGGTCGCGGCGGCGCGCTCCTCCTGGCGGAGCCGGCTCTCCAGCCGCACGATCATCTTCTCGACGTCGGCGAGCTTGTCCTCGATCCGGGTGATCGGAAGGGTCGACTCCTTCTTCAGGTCCTTCTCGTCGTACGAGAACAGGCTCTGCGGCACGTCGGGGATGCGGATGTCCACCAGGTGCACGCGGCCGGCGTTGCTCCACGTGGTCCGGTACTTCGCGGTGACGTCGATGTTGCCGACCTTGCCGATGACGACCTCGGGGTGGCCGCCGGGCCGGTACGGGTTGTCCATGCCCTGGCGCAGCACGGCGCGCGCCGCGGTGGTGAGCGCCTGGGCGGCTTCGTCGCGCTTGGTGAAGTCCTTGGTGCCGATGGTGGCGTTGAAGTCGTCGCCGCGGGTGTTCTTCTTCCGCTTGACGACGTCGCGGAGCTGGGCGGTGAGTTCGTTGGTCTTCTCGCGCAGCCGCTCGGCGGCGTGGATCGTGGACTTGTAGCCCTCGATCGTGCGCATGTGGCCCTTGAGCTTGCGGGTGAGGGCGCCGAGGGCGACCTTCACGTTGGCCTGCTCCAGCAGGTACGGGTTGCCGGTGGAGATGGCCGTGACCTGCTCGGCGTTGAACACGCCGTCGGGGATGTCCTCGATGGTCCGCTCGGTCAGGTTCCCCTTCATGATCTGGCGGATGAACTTCGCCTTGCGGGCCACCGTCTGCCACGAGAAGCCGTCGAACGACCCCTCGGTGACGTACTGGAAGATCGCGACCTCGGGGTTGGCGTTGCCCTGGCGGATGATGCGGCCGTTGCGCTGTTCGAGGTCGGCCGGCCGCCACGGGCAGTCCAGGTGATGGAGGGCGGTCGCGCGGAGCTGGACGTTGGTGCCGACGCCCATCTTCGTGGTGGAGCCGAGGAGGACGGAGATCTTGCCGTTCCGGGCGTCGGCGAAGAGCCGCGCCTTCTCCACGTCGTTCTTCGCCTCGTGGATGAAACGTATCTTCTCGGCGGGCACGCCCCGCTCGATGAGGAGTTCCTTCAGCTCCTGGTAGGCGGGGAACTTGGACTGGCCCAGCTCCTCCATGTCGGCGGGGCCCTCGGTCTTGCCCTTCTTCTTCTTGGCCTTGCCCGGGTCGACCGGGGTGCCCATGTCCAGGAAGACGATCTGAAGGCCGCCCGGCGTCTCGTGCGGGGTCGGGTTGTTCTTCGAGGTCGGGTAGACCGCGTCCTTGGTGTCGGCGTAGATCCGGGCGATGTTGTCGGCCGCCGCGGGCAGCTTGGCGCCCTGCTCATCAAGGCCGACCATGCGGGGGTCGAGGGAGACCTTCCGCCCGTCGGAGTTGATCTTGAGCATGTTGTCGACGGTCGGTTCGACGTCGCCGCGCTTCACGGCCCGCGCGCGGGCCGCGATCTGGTCCATGTACGCCAGGAGCCCTTCGGTGGGCTCGACGGAGACGGTGACGGCCTTGCCGCCGGCCACGTCCGGGGTGTCCAGGTACTCGGCGAGGTCGTCGGAGTTCTTGACGTCCGCGACGGTGCGCCAGATCCTCAGCAGCTCCGGCATGTTCCGGAACGCGGCGAAGCGGCTGACTTCCCGGAAGCCGGAGCCGTCGGCGGCCAGCTCGGTGCCGTTGACGACCTTGCCGTAGGTGGAGGCGAAGTCATCGAAGTTGCGGACCTTGGCCTTGTCCAGCAGGTCGGGCCGCAGGTAGCGCAGCATCGTGTGCGCTTCGGTGATCGAGTTGGAGATCGGTGTGGCCGTGGCGAAGGTGACGACGCGGCCGGACTTCGTGGTCTTGCGCAGGTACTCCAGCTTCATGTCGAGGTCGGAGGCCCTGTTCGAGCCCTCGATGGCTGCGCCGGGGAGCGTGGAGTTGGTGGTGAGGTTCTTGTAGTGGTGGGCTTCGTCTACGACGACGTAGTCGATGCCCGTGTCCTCGAAGTAGAGGCCCGCGGTGTCCTTCTGGGCCTGGACCTTGGCCGTGATCTTCGCTTCGAGCTTCTTGAGCCGGTTGCGGATCTCCTTGACCATCCGGGAGTCGGTCCGCTTGCCGGGGTTGGCCTCCTGGTCCTCCCGCTTCTGCCGCTTCAGGGCCTCTTCGAGCTGCTCCTTCTCCCGCTTGATGTATTCGAGCTGCACCTCCGGGCGCATGGGGATCGACTCGAAGGCGTTCTGGGTGAGGATCACGGCGTCGTAGTCGCCGGTGGCGACGCGGGCGATGAACTCCCGGCGCTTGCGTCCCTGGAGGTCGTCGCTGGACGCGGCGAGGATGCGGCCGTTGGACGCGGACTCGGGGTACAGCTCGGCGAACTCGTCGCGGAACTGGTTGAGCATGTGGTTCGGGACGACGATCGCGGCCTTGTTGACCAGGCCGAGGCGCCGGAGCTCCATCACGCCCATGGTCATTTCGGCGGTCTTGCCGGCGCCGACCTCGTGGGCGAGGAGCACCGCGGGTTCGCTGACCATGCGCGCGACGGCGGCGTGCTGGTGGGCGTGCGGCTTGAACCACTCGGCCAGGCCGGGCATGGTGCGGCGCTGGCCGTCGTACGACCTCAGCGCCAGGTTGTTGTGCAGGTCGTTGTAGCGCTTCTTGACCTGCTCGGTGCGTTCCTGGGTGGCCCACAGCCAGTCCTGGAACTCCTCGCGCATCTCCTCGGCCTTGGTCTGGGCCGCGGCGGTGGCGTCCTCATCGACCCAGGTCTTGCCGTCCTCGTCGCGGTAGGTGACGCGAATCCGGCCGTTGGTGAGGATCGCCTCGGCGAGCTTGACCGCGTTGAAGTCCTCGGTGCCCCAGACCTTGCGGGCGGCCTGGCTGTTCTTCACGGCCTCGGGGGCGTCGACCCGCCACATCGAGCCGCCCTGATAGCTGACGGTGACCGCGTCGGTGTTGAGCTTGTCCCGCAGGAACGCCTGGATCGGGCCGCGTCCGAGCCAGGAGGCGCCCATCGGGGCGTCGATCTCACCGGGGGAGATCTCTTCGGGCAGCACCTCTTCGAGGTGCTTGACGTTGATCTCGAACCGGGAGTCGTTCGCGGCGAGGGCCTGCGCCTGCTCCAGCTTCTCCCGCACGTTGCCGGACAGGTACTCGGCCGCCGGCACGAGGTTGCCCCGGTCATGGGGCTCGAAGACCAGCGGGTACTCCTCGCCGGTCTCCGGGTCCTTGGAGCGGGCGGCGAGCAGCCGTTCCCGGGCCGTCTCCGGGCTGGCGCCCATCACGTCGGCGAGGGCGTCGATGTCGAGGGTGCCGCGCTGCTCCAGCACGATCGCCATCGCGTCCTCGGGGCTGCTGGCCCGCTCGGCGATGGTGCGGTGGCGCGCCTGCCGCTTGGTGAAGATCGCGGCCGGCGTGCTGGTCTTCGTGTTCTCGTCGTACGTGTCCAGGGACAGGATCACGGCCATGGTCGGGTCCTTGGTCAGGAGTCCGCCCATGGGGGGCCGTTTGCGGTACGCCTTCTCGACCTGCTCGCCGGTCTCCGAGTCGGTGGTCTTGCGCTTCGACCACTCGAACCGGTTCACGGCGCCGAACTTGGCGTTGTACGTGTCGTAGCGGGACTTCAGATCGGCGCGCAGCGTCTCGATCAGGGCCTCGTCGGCGTCCGGCCGGGACTCCTCCCGCACCAGGGCCTTCAGCGAGTCGCGAAGCCCGAGGAGCTGCTTGGCCTCCTCGATCTGGGTCTTCGGCACCTCGAAGGGGTGCACCATGCCGTCGCGGACCTGCGTGAACGTGCCGTCCGATTCGAGCTGCACGTGGCCGTCGGGCCGGTCCGACTCCGCGGACAGCAGCTCGACCTTGCGGCGCTCGCCGGTGTCCGGCTTGTACGTGAGGCGGGCGTCCTTCGCGCGGCCGACGACCCGCTTCAGGGTGTGGCCCAGCTCCTCGTTCAGGTCGCCGGCGACGTGCACGCGCAGCTCGCCCGGCCCGTACATGCCGTTGCCGACGTGCATGTCGCCGATGACGTTGCGGGGGTGGTCCAGGAAGTACGGGTTGACGTGGACCTTGGGTGCTTCGTTGTCGTCCGAGTCCTGGCCGGGGAGGTCGTGGACCTGCACGGTGTGCACCCACGTCGGCGGGTCGTCCTGCTTGCGCTGCTCGGGCGGCTTCACCTCGCCCTTGCGGGTGCGGCCGGAGGTGAATTCCTTGTCCTTCTCCCGGCGCCGGAAGATGAGCAGGTCGGTGACGACGTCCGTGCCGGCCGTACGGCGGTGCGCTCCGGACGGCAGGCGGATCGCGCCGACCAGGTCGGCCTTCCGCGCCATCTCCATGCGGGCGTCCTCGGAGCGCGGCGTGTCGCCGTCCATGGTGTAGCGGGAGGTGACGACGGCGACCAGGCCGCCGGGGCGGGTCAGGTCCAGCGACTTCAGGATGAAGTGGTTGTGGATGTTGTGGCCGCCCTTGTTGTGGCGCATGTCCACGACCTGGTAGTCGCCGAAGGGGACGTTGCCGACTGTGAGGTCGAACGTGCCGTTGGCGGCGCGGGTCTTCTCGAAGCCCTCGTTGCGGATGTTCGCGTGCGGGTAGAGGGCCTTGGCGATACCGGCGGTGATCGGGTCCAGCTCGACGCCGGTCATGTCGGCGTTCTCGGGGGCGTGCCCGATGAAGTTGCCGGAGCCGCTGCCCGGCTCCAGGACGTTGCCGCCGTCGAAGCCCAGCTCCCGGACGGCCTTCCACACCTGCTGGGCGATGGCCGGGTCGGTGTAGTGGGCGTTGAGGGTGTTGTCCTGAGCGGCCTCGTACTCGGCGTCGCTGAGGAGTTCCCGGAGTCGTCGCTGAAGCGGCTCGAACTCGGGCTTCGGGGTGTCTACGAAGACCTGCGGTGTGGCGCCCCAGCCGGACCAGCGGGCCAGGGTCTCCTGCTCGGCGGCCGTGGCCGGCCGGTTCTCGTCCTGGAGGCGGCGCAGCACCTCGATGGCGGCGATGTTCGCCTTGACGCGGGCCAGGACGCCGCTGGGGACGACGGGGCGGCCGTCCTCCGGCGGCTGGTACTGCGGGGCGGTCTGCTCCTGCTCGGGGGAGCCGAAGGTTACCCGGCTGCGATCTTCGGCAGACTCACCTTCGGCATCTCCTTCTCCTCCGTCCCGGGCTCCTTCTCCAGGCTGTACAGCTTCTCGTCCAGGGCCTTCTCCCTCGCCCGCAGCGTCGCCATGTGAATCAGCCCCATCGCGTCCCGGAAGTCCGCTCCCGGCTCCGGCTCCTCCCGGAAGTCGTCCCGGTACTCCGCGATCAGCTCCTCGATCTCCGCGCTCTCCTGCGCGAAGAACCTCTCCGGCGGCGTCGTCTCCGCCAGCGTCGCCAGCGCCTCCGGCCGGTACGTCTCCCAGAACGCCTTCACCAGCGCCTTGTACCCGCTCACTCTGCTCCTTCTGGTCGTCGCGCTGGCCGTCGGCCGGCTGCGGGGTCACATCTTCACCCGGCACGCCCGCAGTGGGGGTGTCGGGGGCGGCCTCGGGGTTTTGACGCTGCTCTTCGTTCGGTTCGTCGCGGCGGCGGCCGAGGCGGGCCGCGGCGCTGTCGGTGGCGCCGCGCTCGCGGTCGAACTGGCCGGCGAGCTGCCAGATGGCGCGGCCGGACCGCTGGTCGTCCTTGTCGCGGAACTCGATCAGTTCGGCGTTCAGGCGGGGGCCGCCCCAGTCGACGGTGCGGCCATCCTGGTGGCGGAGGTTGCTCGCCAGGAACAGGGTGAACCGGTCGGCGGTGTCGCGGTCGCCGAAGTGGCCGTAGGTGTGGATGCCGCGGTTGCCGAGGCTCGACAGGCCGCGGCCGGTGCCGGCGGCGCGCACCTCGTAGCGGAAGTCGTCGTCGCGGGTGGTGTCCTCCACGATGGCGAAGCCGCGGTGGTCGGCAAGGTGGAGCTTGTACTTCGGGTCGTTGGCGTACCGGCGCATCACGTCGCGCTGGCCTTCGGGGGTGTCGTCGCTGCCGCCGCGCTTCCAGAACTCGCGCAGCTCGGCGTCGTTGCGCGGGCGGCCCCGCTCGTCGCCGAACTTCTGCGGGCCGACGTGCCCGACGGCGATGTTCGAGGCAGGGGCGCCGGAGCGGTCCGCGACCTGCTGGGCGGCCTGCGCGAGGGGACTCTTCGGCGGCGTCTGGGTCGGGGCGGCGGGCTTCGTGCGGGAGGTGGCGCCCTCACGCTTCTTGGCGGCCCGCTGGGCGAAACGCTGCCGGGACTCGGCGGCCAGCCGGCCGGCCTTCTCCAGGCCGTCGGGGGTGTTGAGCCGGTCGAAGGACGCGGGGTCGTTCCAGTCGATGCGCTCGCCGTCGACCTCGAAGGACTCCATGTTGTTGGCGAAGTCGATCGCTTCGCCCTTGCGGTCGGAGATGATGAGGCGCACGCCGGTCTCGGTGTGCATGACGCCCCAGCCGGCCTGCTCACCGTTCTTCGTGCGCCACGTGGTGTGGCCGACGACGAAGTGGCCGTTGCGGGAGAGCTGGGGCTTGTCCAGCTTGTCGAGCAGTTCGGTCGTGAACTTGTTGTGGCTGTCCTGCGCCTTCTCGTCCTTGGTGAAGGCGCGGACCTTGCCGCTGGCCCAGTGGGCGCGGACGTCGTCCAGGGTCTTGAAGCGGCGGTTCGGGTCGCGGCGGGCACGCTTCGCGGCGGGCTTCGGCTCGGGCTCGTCGTCCGGCTCGTCGTCGTCCGGCTCCGGACCCTGGCCGAGGTCTTCGCCGTCGATGTCCTCCCCGATGTCCTCGCCCTGGTCGTCCTGGTCGTGCGGGTCGTCGGAGGTGTCGCCCTGGTCGCCGGCGTCGTCGTCGTTCAGGCCGGTGCCGCGGCGGCCGTCGGAGAGGCGACGCTCGTCCTCGTCGCGGACCTTCTTCTTGCTCTTGGTCGGGGCGGTGCCGTCCGGCCGGGCGACCATCGTCAGGCGGGAGCCGTGAACGGTGGACTGCTGGTGCGTGGTCAGGTTCTCGACCAGCACGTTCCGGCCGCCGAGGGAGCGCACGACCCGGGCCAGGCCGCCGCCCCAGAGCCGCGCGATGCCGCCCGTCTCGATGAATCGGCCCTTGGAGTCACGCGGATGCAGATCGGGGTTCCAGGGGCGGCGAGCCTTGGCTTCAAGGCGAGCGGCGAGACGGTCAGCGGCGTTCGTGATCTGCATGCGGCGGACCATGCACAACCGAAGTGGTTAGCGTCGCGTCCTCACCGGCACGGCAAATCGGGACGCCGCGGCGGCTACATCGTCTCGGTGAGGATGTGCAGCAGGAACCAGCCGCTGAAGCCGAGCCAGCCGACGGTGAAAACGGCCCGGCCGGTCTTCGAGGTGCGGGTGCGGAAGAGCGCCCTCGTGTTCTCGCTGAGCGTGTCGCCCTCCTTCTTGTTGATCAGCGCCCAGGTCTCGAACAGGGTGAAGAGGGCGGTCCACAGGGCCCAGATGATCCAGCTCACGGGGTTTCTCCTTCGGTGCGGTAGCGCAGGCGGCAGCGGCAGTTGGCGGTCAGGTACAGGGGGGCGAGCTGGTCGCCGGGGTAGCGCATGGGGTAGCCGTCCACGTCGTACGGCTCGGTGACGGGCAAGGTGATCCCGTCGACGTCGGCGTGGGCTTCTCGTACGCGGTCGTCGCCGCGGGTCACCCAGGTCCGGACGATGTCGGGGCCGATCGCCGCGGCGGTGGCGTCGGCTGCGCCGTTGACGGTGGCGACGGCGGTGCTCTCGGCGATGCCGACGGCCGTGCGGGGCCCGATGTCGGCGAACGCCGTGCGGACGAGCGCCAGCAGGTCCTCGATGTCGCCGGTCACGTCCTGGGCCTGGCCGAGGAGTCCGCTCAGGGTGTCCAGGAAGTGCCGGGCGGTCTCCTCGGCCGCATAGACGGCATCGAGCACCGCGGTGGTGACGCGGGCGGCGGCGGACGCGGGCGGCTCCGGGGCGCCGAGGGCGGCGGCCGTGCGCTGGGACACCCCGTGCGCGATGCCGGCCAGGACGTGCGCCAGGGTGCCGGAGACCTCGTCCAGCCACCGGTCGGTGCCGACGATGCGCTCGACGTCCAGCGCCGCGTCCCCGCCGCGGGTGTCGGTCGGGCCGTCGTCCCGCCAGAACCGGGTGCCCTTGCGGGCCTTGGGGGAGCGCAGGCGAGCGGTGATCACGCCCTTCTGCCGGTCGAATAGCGGGGCGAGGGCTGCGGAGACGGTCTGCATCGCCTGGTCGAAGTCGTCGTCGGTGACCTCGAAGCCGGTCGGTCCGGACAGGAGCGCCTTGGCTTGGAGGCCGCGTGCCTCGGCGACGGCCGCCGCCGCTTCCCCGGGCATCCGCTGCTCCGTCTGGCGTGCCGACTCGACGGCCGCGGCTGCTGCGCCCGGCTGCCCGCCGAGGCTGCCGTCTTCGCGGGCAGCGGCGACGGCCGCCGCTGCCGCCCCGGTGCCGGCCGTGACCGGGTCTGCGGGCTGGCCTCCCTCGGCGCGTGCCTGAGCGACGGCCGCCGCGGCGTCCCCGCCGCCCGGGTCGGCGGGCGGGAGCGGCGCGTTCGGGTCGCTGCCGGGCGGGAGCTGCCCGCCGGGGGCGTGGGGGTCTCCAGCGCCCTGGATGCCCAGTGCTGCGGCGTCCTCCGGCCGGGCGGGTACGGGCGCCTTCTGCGGGGAGATCCACAGGGCCCGGCTGTGGGGGTTGTTGTAGGCGGGCAGGCCCGCGCGGCGCCGGTACTCGTCGATCGAGATAAGGCCCGCTTCCCACTCCTCGCGGGCCTCGGCGCGCCGCCGGCGGCGGGGCAGCTCCAGCACCTCGACGCTGCTGGTGTTGAACCGGATGTCGGCTTCCGGGTTGCTGATGTCGCTCGCGAAGGCGTTGGAGATCATCGCGAGGTGGTCCAGCTCGGTGTGGGACCAGAAGTTGAACTCTTCCTGCTCGGCGTTGTCGAAGGTGCGGCCGGAGGCGTTGCCGAGGACGCTCTCCGGGACGCCGAACGCCCCCAAGATCTCGATCTTGGCGTTCTGCGCGGCGTGCTCGTACGCCATCTCGCGGGGCTTGGCCGCCAGGTCGACGTAGTTCATGCCGCCGGGGCCGGCGCCGACGACAGAGACGTGGCCGGCGAACTCGCTGCCGGGCAGGAACCGGGACTCCAGGCGGTTCATCTCCTGCTCGCTGAGCGAGGTGGTGTCCACGGCGACGATGCCGCCGGGGCGGGCGTCGTTGCGGATGAACGCCACGTTGTACAGGCGCGAGAGGTAGTCCAGCTCGATGCTGACGCCCGCGGCCTCCAGAGGCGTCATGCCGGAAAAAGGATCAGTTGGATGAGGGTCCCGAATCCAGCGGACGCGCTCGGGGTCCAGCTCACGGACCTCACCGAACAGGGTGGTGAACTCGAAGTGGGCGATGTACTCGCCGCGCGGGTCGGGGACGGGGATGACCCGGTCGGGCGGGAGGAGGTCGAGGCGGGTGATGGTGCCGCGGTTGCTCCTGGTCACCTCCACGAACGCGCCCCGCTTGGACAGCAGGATCTGCGCGGAGAGGCGCTTGCGGAACTGGGCGCCCGTCTCGACGGGGTTCGCCCGGCCGTTGAGGACCCGGAGGAGCGGGTCGTCCTCGATGACCTGCTCGAACTCGCCGTCTTCGGACAGGCCCATCCCGATCTCGATGGGGAGGCGGCCGGCGTGCTTGCTGATCGTCTCGATGGCCTTGTAGACCCAGATGACGCGCTCGTAGCCCTCGGTCACGACACGGTCGAGGTCCCAGCCGTCCGCGCGGCCCTCGGTGGACCACACGTTGGAGGTGCCCGCGTAGGTGGTGGAGGCGTAGCCCCCGGTCCACGAGAGGGTCTTGGTCTCGGGCTCGGGTTCGGGGCGCTCAGGGATGAGCGACCGGAGAGCGGGGAGCCAACGGCGCTTGGCCACGTCAGTCTCCCTCGCTGCTCAGGAAGACGCCGACGGCGACCAGGAGGGCGAACAGCAGGGACCAGGGGGTGAGGGCGAACGCGAGCCCGGCCAACACGGTGAGGCCGAGGGACAGCGCGCAGTACCCGGCGACGAGACGCACCGCGGGGTTCAGCGGCGGGGTGATGTACAGCACCGTGTAGCCGCCGACGCAGAGGACCAGGCCGGCCAGGAGGAGCGCGACGAGCGGTTCGGCGATGTACAGGGCCCCGAGCAGCCCGACCGTCCCTGAGCCGATCAGGAAGAGGCCGAGCAGGTCGCGGAGGATGCGACGGCGCGGTGCCCGGTGGCTTGGGGGCGGAGACTGCGTTGGAGGATTCACGCGGCGGACCGTAGGAACCCGCCGGGCTTACGTCTCGGGCCTACTCCGACCCGAACACGAAGATCAGCGTGGCCACGCCGAGCCACGTGGCGACGGCGGCCACGACGCCCACCGCGGCGGCGAGCTGCGGATCGCCGGTGGAGTGCTGGGCGATGCCGCCGGAGACACCGCCGAGGAAGAGGCCGAGGAGGAAGATGCGCACGCTTCCCCCTACCGGGCCGGCCGGGAGACGCCGCTGATGTACGAGCCGATGCCCCGTCGCTGGATCACACCGCCGGGCAGGAGACGGGCGGCGGGCGGCGGCTCGGGCACCTTGCGCTTCGCCCGCTGCGACTGGTCGCCGCCGATCAGGTGCCGGTTGTCGATCAGGGCCTCGCAGTCGTTCTCCGCGACGTCCTCGTACGGCCGCCGGCAGTTACGGCAGTACACCTCCAGGGCGTCCACGCGGGTGCCGACGTCCGTGGTGAAGCTGCCCCGGAAGTCGGCGACCTTGGCGATGCGCTCCTCGACCTTGATCTCGGCCGCGATGATCCAGACGTGCGCGAGGGGCTGCTGCTCCGGCTCCTCGGCGGCGTCCGGTGGCGTCGGCTCGTCCAAGGACGCAGCGAAGAGGTCTGCGAACGGCTCGAAGAAGAGCTGTTCGCTCACATCGAGAACGGGGGTCGGCACAGTCTGGGTCCTCCCGGCGGCGGTACATCAGATCGTGGCCGAGCGTCAACGCCTGGCCGCCTGTATGGACGGAGCGGGCGGCTCAGGCGTTACACCTCAAACCTGTGCACCAGTCCCTTCCTGCTGTGGGTGGGGGTGCCCGACGCTGGCCCGGATCACCTCGTCGCTGACCCGCAGCGCCTCCGTCATCTTCGCGAGCCGGGGCTCAGGGAGGTTGCCGCTGCCCAGCGCGCAGGCGCGGACGAGCTGCTGGGCCGCCTCGATCTGGCGTGGCTCGGCGAGGCTGATGAACCGCTCGTCAGCCAGGCACTCACGGGCGGCGTAGCCGTCGGTCGCCGCGGCGGCCCGGCGGTGGAGCTCGGTGACCATCCGGTGCGCTGCGTCGTCCTGGTGCGGCTCCAGCAGGTCCAGGATCGTCAGCCCGAGGCGCGTGTCGAAGACGGTCATGCCCGGCTCGGGCTGGTGCGCGAGGTAGTAGTCCTCCACGAGCGCGTCGAGGGTGGGTACGGTCGGGCCGAGAAGGGCCTTGTTGCACAGCACGTTGAGGCAGCCGGTGACGGCGTTCTCCCAGAGGTCTCCGGGCGCGGTCATCGTGACGAGCGCGCCGGCGTCGGTGGGGTTGTGGATGAGCGCGGCCAGGACGGCGACTTGGCGGCCGTCCAGCATGCGCTGCCCGATGCCCCGGTGTTCCTCGATGTGGGCCAGCGCTTCCCTCCAGCGGCCGGCCGTGGTCAGGGTGCGGGTGCCGTCGGCCAGGACGACCTTCCACAGCCAGGTGCGCACCTCGTGGCGGTCGGCGTCGGTGAGGGTGAGGTCGGCCGGGACGTGGACCCCCTCGAACTGAGCGCTGGTGCCGTTGGTGACGGCGTCGAAGAGGTGCAGCAAACGGTGGCGTCCGTCGTCGGCGGCGCCCGCGCGGATCTGGAGGCGGGCAAGGTTCACCACGGGTTCGAGGGCACGGATCGCGGTCATGCCGGGCAGGGGGGCGGCGTGGAGGTAGGCGGCGGCGTGCTGGTGGCACATCTTCCGCGCGAGGTCGGGGAGGCCGAGGTCGGAGGCGATGAGGGCGGCCTGGTTGTAGACGGCCGATGCGAGGCCCTGGTCCGCCTTTGCGGCGGCGGCTTCGGCGAGTTCGACCAGGCCGTGGACGCGCCGGGGCAGGGGCAGGCACGCGGGGCGGAAGCGGTAGATGAGCGGGAAGCGCTGGGCTATGGGTCCGTTCGGGTCCATGAGGTCCCCCCGGGGGTGAAGGCGACGAGGAGCGGGCAAGGGCCGCGTGGTGCCCGCCGACGAGCGGGGGGCGCCACGCGGCCGGATCTGCTACTGCCAGGTGACTCGGACGCGGTTCAGCGGGGTGTCGAGGACGAAGACACCGGGCTGCTCGTCCGCGGGCGCACCGAGCGGCAGGATCTCGAAGGCGGCATCCCGGCCGCGGTACTCGCGGTCCCAGGTGCGGACCGCGTCGGCGACCTTGGCGGCCAGCTCGTCGCTCCCGGGGCCGTGCCCGATGACGCCGAACTCCCAGAGCTTGTCACCCTCGGGGGTCTTCTCCGCGGAGGGGCGCCGCGCGAGGTAGGTGACGGCACCCTTGTCGACGGCGGCCGTGGCCGAGGGGTAGGGGTCCTCAGTGAGCACCGTGCCCTTGGCGGACTTCGGGAAGAGCATCCGGATCAGGCCGGACGGCATGACGCAGGAGACGAACAGCTCCATCCACTCCGGCGACTCCCCGGCGCGGACCGTCATCCCGGTCCACTCCTCGACGCGCGGCTGGTCGAGAACACCGGCGAGGGCGTCGGCGTCGATCGCCAGGCCGGCGGGGGCCTGGAGGCGCACGGCGCCGTCCGTGCTGAGCGGCACGGCGCGGCGGTCGTCGTCGGCGATGCCTCGGCGCAGCGGCATGAAGGTGTTCATCTCCGAGCCGGCCGACTGCCACCGGCCGTCGCGCTTCACGTAGATGATGGAGCGCGAGACGCTGCCGGTGAGCCGCTGCGGGGTGACGAGCCGGCCGCCCTCTGCGAGCTGTTCGAGCCAGGCGTGGGGGATGCCGTGCGCGCCGACGGTCGCGATGATCCGGTCGTACGGTGCGCCCTCGGCGTGGCCGAGAGCACCGTCGCGCGTCAGGGCCTCGACGTTGGTGACCCCGGCGGCGGCGAGGTGGGCTCGGGCGCCTTCGACCAGGTCGTCATCGACGTCGATGGTGGTGACGTGTCCGCTCGGGCCGACGAGGTGGCCGATCAGGGCGGCGTTGTAGCCGGTGCCGGCGCCGAGTTCGAGGATGCGCTCGCCCGGCTGGGCTTCGAGCTGGTCCAGCATGAGGGCGACGACAGCCGGCTGGGAGGCGCAGGAGATCGAGGTGCCCTCGGGGTCGTACTTCACGTGGACCGGGTCGTTGGCGTAGGCGTCGGCCAGCGGGGCTTCGGGGACGAACAGGTGCCGGGGCACGGTGCGCAGGGCGGCTTCGACCGCGGGGGTGCGGGCGTGGCCGTCGGCCTGGATCTGGTCCACCAGGGCGTTGCGGAGCTGTTCGGCATTGGCCTCGGGGGCGGTGAGTGTGTCGGTGTTCACCGCGCTGACGCTATTGGCCGCGGAGCCCGATTCTGCTGCTGACGCGGTGTTTTCACTCGATCCCATGACTACCTCTCGTGCGATGTGGAACAGGGTGTGCTGGTCGGCGCCGGGCAGACCGGCACGGTTGGCGTGGAAGATGGCGTGGTGCGCGATGACGGCGCGCAGTCCGCGGGTCAGAGCGCCCTGGACGGCGAGGTAGGCGAGCGTGGTCCCCGCGCGCTCGAAGGCGGCGACCCAGTCGGCGTGGCCGTCCAGCGGCCCGCCCTCGCGGCACAGGCCGCGGGCCTCGGTGGTCATCAGGGTCCGCATCGCCGAGATCAGGCGCGTGGACGCGGGCGTGCTGGTACCGGGGCGCAGCGCGCAGACCTTCGCCCACACGTCGCCCTGCTCGAACCAGTCGAGGTTCGCGGCGCGCATCAGGCTGCTCAGCAGCAGAACCGTGGTCTCGCGCCGCCCCAGGTGACCGTCCTGGACGGGGTAGGCGAGGAGATGACGGCTGTCCTCGTGGAAGAGGGCGTGCGCGGCCGTCATGGCGTCCGCCCCACCGAACGCCTCGGTCTCCGGTTCGTAGATCGCGGTCGTGTGGGACTGCGCGGTGCCGTCGGCCACCCACTCGTCCAGCAGGGTCAGCACGGTCGGCGCCGGCTGGTCGGCGACGTACCGCAGGCGCCAGGGCTGCTTGTTGATGAACCACCAGCCGCTGAGCTGCCCGTCGGCCTCGGCGGCGAGCAGCGCGGGGGCGAGGCGTTCGGTGACGGCGCACCGTCCGGTGTCGCGGTCGGGGAAGGTGATGTTGTGCTGCTGCCAGCGGTCGGAGCACATCGGGAAGTCCTTCGGTCGGGGGTCAGGCGGTGAGCAGGCAGGCGTCCCACGCGGTGCGGGGCGGCTCCGTGCCGTCCGCGGTGAGCAGTCCCAGCGCGGTTCCGGCGGCGCCGTCGAGGAGGCCGGCGCCCGCCGCGTCCTTCAGCAGCAGGGCGGCGGCGTCGTCCGGGGCGGCGCCGGGCGGGACCAACACGGTGAGAAGGGCGGGTATGGCGGCGCGGAGCTGTCCGGCCGCGGCACGCTCGGCGTCGGCGGCGGCCCGTGCCGCGATGTGGACGAGACCGGCGAAGCCGTGGCACAGGCCGCTGTCGGTGGTGGCGCGAAGCTGCGCGCGGTCGGTCAGCGCGTCCAGCAGGGCGGCCTCGGCTTCGGCCTGGAGGTCGCGGTCGCCGAGGGCGAGCGCGGCGAGCTGCTGAGCGCGGGCCAGACCCGCGGTGCCGTAGCACCAGCTCGGCCGCCGCGGTGCCGAGGCTGCGGGCCGGCCGCTGCGCAGTTCCTCGCGGGTGATCAAGTACGGCCAGGCCGTGCCGCGCCCGGCGGGCACCTTCCACCGCTCCAGCCAGGCCAGGATGGTGCGCATCGCCTGATGGTGGCTGGTGACGGTGGTGCCGCGGCGGGCGGCGAGCGCCAGCAGCGCGAGGACCGCGCCGATGCCGTGCGCCATGCCGTGGTTGGCGTGGCCGCCGGGGAAGCGGTCGTCCGGCCGGCCGGAGGGACCGGTGGCTGCCCACCAGCCCGGCAGGTGCTCGTCGTCGTGGGTGACCGGGTCGGTCAGGCGCACGCAGTAGTCGAGGACGGCCCGGGTCACCGGTCCCGCCGGGTCGCGGCGCAGCAGGTAGGCGCCGTAGCCGCTCAGGCCCCGGATGGCGTCGAACTCGGCGAGCGCCGGGAGCTGCCCGGCGTCGATCCGATGGTGCGCGGCGTCCAGGCGCCGCCGGGCGTCCACCGTCACCTGACGGTCGAGCAGGTCGAGGCCGCGCCGGTAGGAGCCGGGCAGGTGATCGGCGGCGCACGCCAGGACGTGGGCGAGGGCCGGGGCGCCGTAGAAGGGGTAGCTGTCGGAGCCGCTGGTGAACGGCTGTCGGGTCGCCGCGGTCAGCCAGTCGTGGGCGCGCTGCCACGGGGCGAGTCCGGCGGCGGCGCGCTCGACGTGGAGCAGGGCGATCCCGGTGGGGCCGTAGGCGAGGTTCTGCCGATTGGCGTCGTCGGTGGCGGCCACCGGCGCCTGATCAGGATGGGCGAGGTGGTCGGCGATGGCCGTGGCCACTGCGCCGGCGGACTGGTCGGTCATGATCGCCTCCCGGCGCGGGCGGTGAAGGCGAGGGCGGCGGCGCGGGCGAGGTACAGGCAGACCTCTTCCTCGGGGAAGTCCACGGCCACGTGCCGCACGAAGTGCGTGTGCAGCAGGGAGGTGAGCACGCCGTCGGCCGCGATGCCCTCGGCGTGCGGGCCGGACAGATGCGGCTGGTACGCGGCGAGCGCGGCGGTGCGCCCGGTCCAGGCGTCCACGATCGCGGCGCCCCCCGGCGCGGACCGCAGGGCCGCCCAGTTGCCGCGCGGGTCGGCCAGTCGTACAGCGTCGGCGAACTGCGGGCGGGGGACCGGCTTCGGCGGGGTCGGTTCGACGTGGTCGATCAGCCAACGCGCGCCGTCGTTCGGGCTGCCGAGGAACGCGGAGGTGATGGCGAAGAAGTGCGCGGCCACGAGCGGGCGCTGCGCCGGCCGGACGGCCTGGGCGAGCTGTGCCACCAGCGCCGCGGAGTCCGCGCGGAACACGGCCTCGGCCGCGTTCCATGCCGCCCCGGAGCCCCACCGGCCCGTCTCGCGGTAGGAGGTGGGGTAGCGCAGGTCCGCCAGCAGCCCGGCGGCCCGCAGTTCGTCGGCCCAGGTGCTGACCGTGTGGATGGTGTCGGCGAAGTCGTCCGGGTCCGGCAGGGCGATGCGCAGTCGAAGGTGCTGCTGGGGGTCGCGGAAGCGGACGTACCACCAGGGGGGCGAGCCGAGGCGCCGTATCAGGTCGGGCACGTGACGGGCGAGGAGGGCGTCTTGGCGCCGCGGGTCGCCGTACAGCGCGGCCAGCAGCACCGGCGAGGCGGCCGGGCTCTGGATCTGGGCCGGGGAGAGGGTGCGGGCGGTGGTCGGCGTGGGCAGTTCGGGCCAGGCCGGAGGCCGGACCGCTTTGAGGGGGACCACGATCTCGTGGGCCCGGCCCCCGCTCCAGCCGTCCGCCCCGGGCGGGGCGGCTTCCACCAGCACGGCCGTGCCGGTGCGGTCGAGGTGCTGGCGCAGCAGGCTGCGGTGGCCGGGCTGGTCGAGGTCGAGCGGAAGCCGCCGGTCGTCCTGGACCAGGTGCACGTGCTGCGGCAGGCGCCGGCGCTCGCGCCACTCGGACAGCGCGGCGTCCCAGTCCGTGCCGCGGCGGTGGCGGTCGGGGAGGTCGCCGCCCTCCAGCCTCCATCGGGCCGGGGCCAACACGATGCGGCCGTACCGCAGGCGCGGGAGGAACGGCATCGCTGCGGCGGCGCCCCAGTCGAAACGGGTGACCTGGGCGCTCTGTGCCCGCGACACCTCGGTGATCAGCCGGGCCAGGGGCGGGGTGTGCTCGCTAAGGTTCAACGCGTGCATCCCGACGGCCTCGATGCGCAGACCGCGGCCGGGAGCGGCCAGGTACATCCGCCGCCCGTCGCAGCTCATCGCCAGATCCGCCGGCGTGAGCACCGCGGCGTCGGGGGCTCGGTGCTCTTGCAGGCTGATCACCAGCGGCAGCACGCGCGGGGTTCGGGTGACGTGGGCGGTGTCGGGCAGCAGCGCGGGGAAGGAGAGCTGCGCCGCCACGGTGCCCGAGTCGGCGGTGGGCAGATCGGCCAGCTCCTCGTGCAGCGGGCCGCGCTGTGGGGCGGGCAGTACGCCGAGGAAGCGCCCGACGGTCACCCCGGCGCCGCGGGCCACGCTGGTCACCTCCACGGTGAACTGCCCCCGGCGGACGTCGGCGAGGCTGGCCGCGTGCAGCCGTACGCCGACCTCCAGGTGGGGCGGCACCCGCGGCTCCTGCGGTCCCCGGTCCAGGGCGGCCACCATCTCGTCGGTCAGCACGATCTCGTCGCGGCCGTCGAGCGCCGCGCCCTGGGCGAGCCGCAGCAGCACATCGTCCCGCGGCGACAGGCGGCGCCGGTCCGCGGTCGGGCTGCCCGGGTACCCGTCGGGGTAGCCGATGCCGCTGTCCGCGACGACGTCCCGCAGCGGCACCATCGTGCCGACGCCGAACCGCTCGTAGAACCGCTGGTGGTAGTCGTTCCACGGCTCGGTGCCGTACGGGCGGGCGCAGAGCCGGGTGAGGACCGTGGCGGCGCGCTCCACCTCGCGGGCGACCGCCGCGGGGAGCACCACGGCGGCGTCGAGGCTCAGGTCGAGGGCGAGCGGGTGCCGCCGCAGACCCGGCACCAGAGCGCGCATCCGGGCCGCTACGGCGTCCCGGCCCGCCGCGGTACCGCACTGCTTCAGCCCGGCGTGGACGGCGTGCAGCTCCCGGACGGTGGCCGCCAGGAGGGGGATGTCCTCGGCCTGTGCCGTGTCGAGCTGGGCGACGAGGTGACCGAGCGCGTCGGGCTCGGTCGCTGGCGCGTGGAGGTTGGTGATCAGGACCCTTCGCTGCACGAGACCCGCAAGGAGCCGGTGGACGCGCTCGGGTGCCACGGCGGGGAACTCGGCGGCCAGCTTCTCGGCCAGTTCCCCGAGGCGGATCGGCGCGTCGGCCGCGCGCAGAACGAGCCGGATCGGCGCCGACAGCTCGACGGACGCCTCCACAGCCCGGCGGTGACCGGCCGGGCCGTTGTCCTGGTAGGGCACGACGAGACTGCCGTCCCGCTCGTAGGTGGTGTTGTTGACGACGACCGACAGGAGCGGCAGCAGTTCGCCGCTCCTCTCCAACTGCTCGATCAGCCTCGCCACCCACTCAGCGCCCGCTCGGGCGACGACCGCGTGGTTCTGGCCCCAGCGGGCGCGGGGCTCGGCGCCGAAGGCGGCGGTGGTGACTCCGGCGAACAGCCCGAACGGCGTGGGACGGTGCAGCGCGCGCAGGAGGTAGCGGGCCACCGACAGCCCGACGCGGCGCACTTCGCGGGGGGAAGGGGAGCGGGCTCCCTCCAGGGCCTCCACCTCGGCGGCGAGAGCTGGGCTGGCGTGCCGGAGGGCCTGCGCGATACCGGGGTCGCGCCAGATGCCGCGCACCCAGACGAGGCGTCCGGCGGTGACCTCCGCCAGCTCCTCGGCCTGGAAGGACCGGTCATCGAAGTCGGGCAGGGGAAGCTGCGGCGCCGGCGGTCGGGCGACGGCACGCACCAAGGCGGTCGCGCCCGCCCTGAACGCTGGAGGTGTAGCCACGTGACGTGTCCCTTCGTGCGCCGGGAGGGGAGCCGCCGGTGCCGCCGCGCCAGCAGCGCGACGGCACCAGCCACCGTTCAGGACCTGATGGCCAGGTTCAGACGGCCGAGGTCAGTCGGTGAAGGTGACACAGGCGCCGCAGGAGCTGCCGCAGTTGTCGTCCGTCAGGACGGTCAGCGCAGCGGCGTCGGAGACCTCCAGGAGGGAGACGTTCAGCTCGAACCCGTCCGACTGGCCGCCGGCCGTGGGGTCCTGGACCTGGGTCGTGCCCTTGGTGATGGTTCGCGTCATGACAACTCCAGTTGTCTCGTTGGTTGTTGCGAACAGGTGGTGCTTGCCAGCGCACTGACGCCCGGAGCGTAGCCACGGGGCTACGCCGCGGGTTCAGGTTCTGGCCAACCCGGCTCGGGGTCGAGCCGGGAAGCTCTGGGGTGGAGCGCCGCTCGGCGGTCCGGTTCGTCGCCCAAGACCGCCGAGCGGCGGTTCTAGGCGGCCGGCACAAGATCGTCCAGGTTGACGACCGTGTACTCGCGCAGCTCGCGTACGAGCTGGGAGGCGAGGAACCAACCGATCTGGGGATGGCTGTAGGGGAGGGGAACGTCCGTGCTGGAGAGGGGCTGGATGCCGTCGGCGGTGTACTGGTACGGGGTGCCGATGACGCCGTAGAGCGGGAACCGCGTGGCCAGCAGCGCGACGTGCCCCTTGGCCCTCAGCCGGGGGCACCGCCGGGCCGCCATCCGGGCGTGCTCCAGGCACACCGGCGGCTGCGCGGTCTTCACCGGCCCGGTGTAGTCGTCGCGGTCGTCGGCCGTCTCCACGAAGAGGATGCCGTCGCTGCGCTTCAACTGGACCGTGCACACCTGGCAGCGCAGGAGCGCCATCGTGGTGCGCTGCCGGAGCGGGTGCACCAGCCGCCACTTCGGGGACCCGGTGGGCTGCCCCCCGAAATCCAGCGACATGGAGTACCGCGCCCACAGCACGCCGCGGAGGTCCCGGTCGGGCGCAGCCTCGTCCACGTACCCGAGCCGCGGCCGACGGTCAGGTCCGAGGCGTACGTTCAGGCTGAGGAGGGAGTCCGCCTCTTCGCCCTCGCGGGCGGTGATGTACGGAACGACCACCTCGGCCGCGGTGGCGGTCATGCCGCGTTCCTGGCCGGGACCGCGAGCGGCCGGCGCGGGGCGACGACTTGTCCGTCGGGCAGCAGTTCGCCGGTGTCCTCGAAGAGCAGGACGCCGTTGCACAGCAGGGTCCAGCCCTGTTCTGGCCGGTGCCGGATCGTGCGGGCGGCCTCCCGGTCGGCGGCGTCGGCCGCGGGGCAGGCGGTCTCATGTTGGCACATCATGGTCCTCATCGCAGAGACCTCCTCCGCGGGCCCGACGACGGGCCGTATTCGTGTGCACGGGGGAGGAGTTGAGATCCGCAGCGGGGGACTGCGGGAGTCGGAGAGGCGGCCGGCTGCCGGGGGCAGTCGCAGCCGCCGTAGAAGCGGGCGCGCTCGTCTTCGGTGGCGCGGGCGGGAAGCCGCTCGCCCCACTCCACGACCCAGTAGGGCGACCGGTCACGGGGGCCCGTGAGCCGGATACGCAGGCCGGGGAAGCCGCCGCGCCCCAGCAGCGCCTCGCGGATCGCGATGGCCAAGGTGCCGGGGCCGGCGTCCATGCTGCCGCCGCGGCGTCGGCCGCCGACGGGCACGGCGAGCATCGGGGCGCGGAAGACGCGGACGGCGACGCTGCTGTCGAGGAGGTGCTGGTCGTGCAGACGCGCGGCGACGAACTCGTAGTCGTAGGCGTCTTCGGGCGGCAGGAGCGTGACGAGCTGGGCGTCGGGCTCGGGCGCGGGTGGCGTCGTCACTCGGCATCATCGCCGGCAAGGAGGATGTCGAGGAGGTCTTGGGTGCAGCGGCCCAGGAGGCGCAGGTGGCCGAGGGCCAGCGGGAGATCCGTCGGGGCGGCCGGGCGGCGCAGGAGTCTGCGGGCCTTGCTCTCTGCGGGGTTCTCGACCGGCTCGGTGTCGGCGAGCGCCTGGTTGGCGGCCTTGATCGCCTCGATCTCGGCCGCGGTCACCTCGGTGGGTCGCTTGGCCGCCCGCTTCCGGGCCACGGTCACGAGCTGGGGGAGAGCCCTGCGCAGCCGGGGGGTGAACTCGGCGATCTGCTCGGCGGACGGGGTGACGCCACCGAGCGCGATCTCCACGTCGTCGTAGACGAGGTCAAGGGCGTGGTCGTCGCGTAACGCGTCGAGGAGTCGCGTGAGCCTTTCGACGTTGTCGTCCTGGTCTGCTGGCGCCGGCGCGAGGTGCGTCGGGGTGGTCATGCGGTCCTCCGCGGGGGTGTGGGGATCTTGAAGCAGCACCAGGTCTTGGTCCCGTCGGGGCTCACGCCGCACAGCGTGGCGAGCATGCTGACGATGAACATGCCGCGGCCGTTCTCGTCCAGGTCGTCGGCCGCGCTGATGCGGGCGTGCTGGGTGGAGCCGTCGTTCACCTCGATCGCGAGCACGTCGGCGACGAGCAGGAACCGGAAGACGACTTGGTCGCCCGTTCCGTGCACCAGCGCGTTGGTGACGAGTTCGCTGATCGCGGTCTGCGCGTCATCGACCAGGCAGGGCAGGCCCCAGTGGCGCAGCTTGGCCGCGCTGATCCGCCGGAGGTAGCCGACCCACCGGCCCTCGTGCGGGGCGACGGGCTGCCCGCCGGCTCCGGGATCGCGCCGCAGGTTCAGGGTGAAGTCGTCCCGTACGGCTTCGGGGCCGGCGGTCACGTCCTCAAGGGTCCCGACGATCATCCGGTCACCGCTCTCGGCAAGCGTGTTAGGCCACAGGCGTCGCTCGGTGGCGTTGTCGCGGTCCATCCGCATGCGGGGCGGATATGTGGTGCTCTGGCTCGTCATCAGCGGCCTCGGCTTCGTCGGAGTGGGGGTAGCGGGGCTCGTCCTCTACGGGGGAGGAGGACGAACCCCGCCGAACCGGCGAACCGGTCCACACGAAGGCAGGCGTCACTGTGCGTCACAAATGATCATGACCTGATGGACAGTCACGTCCGCCGCTCGACTAGCTTGCCCCTTTTTCGCTTCCGTGCGCAACACTTTCGTCGATAATCCAAAGAGGCGAGAACAGACGTGCGCATGGCCAACGGTGACGCGGGCGTGCCAGACTGCGCCTATGACGCAGAAGAGAGCGACGCCGTCAATCAAGAGGCGACGCGTGGGTGCCCAACTGCGCCAGTGGCGCGAGGCGGTTGAGATGCCGTCAGGTGATGTCGCACGGGCCATGGGCTGGAGCCAGCCCCGCTTCTCTCGCGTCGAGCGTGGCTACTACCGCATCGGTCGTGACGACGTGCTCGACCTGTGCAAGAAGATCGGCGTCGATGACCCGAAGGGCGTCGAAGAGGTCGCTCGCGTCGCCGAAGAGCCGGCCGGGAAGGGCTGGTGGGCCTCGTACGCCGACAAGGTCAGTGAGGCATACCTGGACTTCGTAGAGCTGGAGGCCGAGGCGGAGACAATCCGCATCGTCCATCCCAAGGTGATCCCGGGGCTGGTGCAGTCACCGCTCTACGTCCGGGAGATGCACTCGCGCGCCCGGTCGAACGACTCGGAGTCACTCATCGCCATCCGCCTCGCCAGGCAGGAAGTCCTCAGCCGAGCGAAGTTCCACGGCGTGATCCCCGAGTCCGCCTTCCACGCTGAGTTCGAGTCCAGCCCTGGCCTCATGGAAGACCAGCTCCGCAAGCTGATCGCCGCCACCAAGATGGAGAACGTCACCCTCCAGATCCTGCCGTTGAAGGCGCACCCTTCCATCGGATCGAACGGAGCAATGACCATCCTTACGTTCTGGCACCCGTGGACGCCCGTTGCCAGCATCGACAACCCGATGGGCGGCTCACACACCTACGACCCGGCCCAGGTCGCCTACCTGGAAGCCGAGTTCGAAAGAATCTCTTCTGCCGCGCTTCCCGTGGACCAGTCACGGGATCTTCTTAATGAGTACCTGGAAGGACTGCACAAGTGACCACCAACAACGGACGCGCTCTCACTGCACCGGAGCTTGAGGGGGCCGTCTGGACGAAGTCTTCCTACAGCGGGGACTCGCAGGGGCAGTGCGTCGAACTCGCTGCTCTCAAGGCTGCCCCGTTCGCTGGCATGCGGGCCGTCCGGGATTCCAAGAACCCGAACGGCCCCGCGCTCGTCTTCTCCGAGTCCTCCATCGCAGGGTTCCTCGCAGACGTTCAGGACGGCAAGTTCGACTGCTGACCCCCGAGCACCACGCGTCGAGGCCCGGTTCCCCCATCCCAACTGGGGGAACCGGGCCTCGATGTACTCCTGCTCATGAGCCAAGGGCAGCGTACCCCGGGTGATCGCTACTCCCGCGGGTAACGGGCAGAAACGAGTGGCTGCGGCACTCAGGTCTCCGTCTGGGCGGGGTCGTCCACCCGCGGCTCAGCTCTGGCTTGAGCGACCGCTGCTCGGGCGGGCCCACCGTACTGCGGGACCTTGTCGAGCGGGTCGCTCGTGCCGACGCCGTGGCGGCGGTCGTAGACCGTGTCGGCCGTATGGGAGCCGTCCGCCCACCGACCGGCTCGGTTCCGCTCGGCAAGCGGGACGCCCTTCTCGGCCATGTCGGTGTTCGCGCCGGCCCGCCACGAGTGGGAGGTGACCTTCTTGCCGTCGATGTACGGCACGCCCGCCTGCTCGGCGAGGAGCTGGAGCCGTTCGTTGAGCGAGCCCGGCCGCATCCGGGTGCCGCGCTTGCGGTCCGCCGGGTAGGAGCGCAGGCCGCCCTTCACGGTCAGGGCGCGGAAGGTCGGCTGGTCGGGGCCGTCCGCGCCGAGTTCGCGCAGCACGGCGAACCAGGCGCGGGCACGGCGTACGAGCTGGAGGTCGGAGCGGTCGTTGATGAAGCGGCCGGCGCCCTTGCCCGCCTGGTCCGTCTTGGAGGTGGCGGTGGTGACGTGGATGCCGGTGTCGTAGATCCGCAGTCGCTTGTTGAGCTGGTCGGCCAGCTCGGACTCCCGGTGCAGGTTGGCGTAGGCGAGCACCACCAGGAACGCGTCCCGCTTGCCGATGTTTGTGCTCTCATCGATCGAGTCGAGGATGCGCACGGTGTACTCGATCGTGGCCGCCGCGGCGCGGTCGACTTCGCCGCCGGCCTTCACCCAGTCCTTCTTCCAGGCCCGCAGGCGGCCCTTAAAGCGGCTGGGGTCGGGCCGGAGGTCGACCGGCTGCCAGTTCCAGATCCGGGACATGTACTGACCGACGCTGTCCGGCTTGAACTCCCCGGTCTTGCCCCGGCGGATCAGGTGCAGGCCGTAGGAGGTGTACGTCGCCGTGGTGCACGGGTACGCCAGCCGCGGCGGGTCCTGCGTGGCGCACCACGTCATGAAGGCGCGGATCGTGGACTCGCGGTTGGTGATGGTGTTGTCGGCGAGATCGGGTTCGGAGAGGTCGGCGACGTCCTCGGCGGACAGCCGGAAGTCGGCGTCCGTCCAGGCCGGCTTCTGGTCGGCGAGCGGCGGCAGCTCGTCGGGGCCGAGCATGGTGTGCTGGGTGATCAGGTAGCGGGGCCCCTGCTCGGCCGCGGCCGGTCCGGGCTCGCCGTCGCGGACCAGTTCCGCGCGTACGACCTCGACCTCCGTGCTCACATCTCCTCCGGCGGCTCGTACTCCGGGTGGTCGGGGTGGTCGATGAACGGCGCGGCGAACTGCTGCACGACCAGGCGGAGCGGCCCGACCAGAGGGGCCTTCTCGTCGGCGAGCTGCGCCTTGAGCAGGTTGACCAGCATCAGCTTGCCCAGGAGGTCGTCACGGGTGCGCTGCGGCTGGTTGCGGACGATGTGCATGGCCGTGGCCTGGTCCACGAAGTGCCCGTCGCCGGTCAGGATCGGGGCGAACACCCGACCGCCCATCCCCTGCACGCCGAACCGGCGCGCGCCCGGCTCGGTCAGCTCCCACCAGCCGTGGGGGGCAAGGGCGCCGGCGGCCTCCAACTCCTCGGTGGCGCGGGCCTCCAGGAACGCCGCCCACTGGGCGGCCGTCACCGCACCTTCGGCGGTCGGTCGCTCGGGTCGCTGCTCGGTCACCGCCGGGCCTCCGCGGGGAAGTCCGGGTGGTCCGCCCACCGCTGCGCCTCGTTGCGCATCCACTCCAGCTTGCGCACGGCGCCGACGATGTCCCGCTTCTCCATGCACGCGTCGGCATACCCCAGCGCGTAGCCCAGGGCCTCGTGGAACAGCGGGTCCACGACGGGCGTCTCTGCGGCCCGCGCCTTCAAGAAGGTGTGCAGGGCTCCGAGTTGGGCGCTCATGTCCGCGTACGCGTCGACCGGGCGGTCCGCGGCCGGCGTGCCGGGGCCGGGGGTGGGCGGGGCCGTCGTCGGCTCCGGCCGGTGTCCCTGCGGGCTGTATCCGCGGCCGTTCACGCCTGCTGCTCCTGGTGGTTGAAGGGGTTGGTGCACTCGGGCGAGGGCTCACCGACGGGGCTGAGGCAGGTGCGGCACAGGTCGAGGCCGGGGCCGCCGAGCGGCGTGGCCACGGTGCCCTGCGGGTCGGTGTCCAGGAACATGGTGGTGCTGGTCTTCCCGTCGCCGCCGGGCAGGTGCCCACCGGTGATGACCCGGCCGAACGCCGCGATCCACTCGTCCGCGTCGTCCGGGACCGGCATGGTGTTCGGTACCGGCTTCATGATCGTGTCCATCTCGGCCGGGTGCTCGCCTCGCTGGAGGCGCGCAACGAACTCGGCCGGCGGCACTCCGCGCGAGCCGACCTCGTCCGGACCGTCCGCGCGCTCGTTCCCGCTCATCTGTTCCCCTCCCCGCAGGTACCGGCTATTCCAGGGAGAATAACCGGAAAGGTAACCCTAAGTTGTTGTCAGCGTCCCCACCCTATCGCGGAGCAGTGACAATCGGCAGGCGCAACGCACAACGCTGTAACCCACCCTTGTACCTACCCGATGACATAGGCTGCGGGTAGTTCATTGGGTGGGTTCTGTCGAAAGGATCGCAGTGGATTTCGTGATCAGGGGCGCATCGCCCGCATTCGAGGAGGGACTGCTCGCGCTCATCGCCGAGCACGCGGATGATCTGACGATCGAGGTCGATCGGCAGTGGACCGTCGAGCGCGCGAAGGACTTCGTCCGCATCGCCACGCCGGCCGCCCGCACGCTGCTGCACGACGTCCTCCACGGTGGCGGGTACCGGGCGGCGGCCGACCTGCGCGACATGAACCGGGACCTCGCCGGCCCCGCCATCTCCCTGACCAAGACCCTCACCAAGGGCGTGGTCGACGGACTTTGGCCCTCCGGGATGCCCGCGCCGGTCACCGCCGACTACGGCCGCGAGAAGCCGCAGAACAAGAAGGTCGAGGGCTACCGCATGGCGGCCGACCTCATCCCCGTCTTCACCGCCGCCGTGGAAGGCTGACCCCGTGCACGACGACACCCTGAGCCACCACGAGTTCGACACCGAGCCGTTCACCGCCTCCGAGTTGACGGCCATCATGGGCTACCGCAAGGCGATCGAGGGCATCCCCGACGCCATCATGGAGACGACGGCCGCCGAGATGGGCGCCGCGGCGACGGCGTTCGGCCCGGCCGCCGCGAAGAGCCTGCTCACGGACCACGGTGATGCCCTCAACACCTGGTTCCTCGCGCTCGACCAGGCCCTCGCGGAGCTGCTGACCTGCACTACCGAGTCCACCAGGTACTCGACCGCCGCCGGACGGTTCCTGACGGCGGAGGCCGCCGCCTACCACCGCGCGCGCCAGCACTTCGAGCACACCACGACCGTCTTCCTGCTGGGCCGGGACACCACCCCGCTCATCGGGAACTACCCGCGGTTCACCAGCTCCCTCAACCTCCCCATGCAGTGCCTGGAGGACGAGTGAGTGACGAGAAACCGCAGGTGGCGGACCCGGAGACGGGCGAGATCCGGATACTCGAAGACCGCTGCGGGACGTGCGTCCTGAACCCCGACGGGAAGAACGCGGATCTTCGCCCCGGGCGGCTGAAGCAGTTCGTGGGGGACACCCGCGCGGCCGACGGACACGTGGTGTGTCACTCGACCGTGCCGCCCGCTGTCCCGGCAGGTACGCCGGCGGCCATGTGCCGGGGGTACGTTGACGCCTACGGCCTGCCGCGAGCCGCCCAGGACGTCATCCGACTTGGCCTCGGGCACCTCGTAGAGGTCCCCGACCCGAAGGCCACCAGGGCGTAACGCCCTTCCACCGCCCGGCTGCACGAGCGAGCGCCGGGCCCGCAACGCTCCGAGAGGACAGACCATGCACTACACCGAGGACCCCCTGATGGAGGGCCCGCGGCGCAAGCACCGGCTCGTGCTGGAAGCCGTCGGCACCACGACGAGCCTGTTCGGCGCCGAGAAGAAGCTGTACGCGGCCGGCTGCGAGGCGGGCGACTGGATGGACCCGCGCCAGTACACGGGCGCGGCGCACCACGAGGGCTTCGACCAGCACATGGCCGAGGTGCAGCAGAAGGTGCACCGGGAGACGGAAGCCGCCGCGGCGGAGCAGGATGACCGCCCCGACCAGGAGGCGTGACCCCGTGTTCCGTATCAGCGCGAAGGAGGCCGCGCGCTACCCCGGCCTTCGGGCCCGGCTCGACGCCGCGCGCTCGCCGAAGCAGAAGCTGGCTAAGGCCCGCTCCCGGTCCACCGCCAGCGCGACGGCGTACGTCGAATGGGACTCGGGGCGGGAGATCGGGGCGGCCCGGCACTGGGTCCTCGACCTGCCCGACACCGAGCTGATCAACGCGAACGATCGCGGCCACTGGAGCCGGCGGCAGCGGCTCACCGCCTCCATACGGGAGGCCACGGCCGTGCTCGCCCGCCAGCAGCGCGTACCCCGGCTGACCCGGGCTCGGGTGGTCTACGTCGTGCAGCCGAAGGCTCGCACGAGGGTCTTCGACCCGTCGAACTGGGCGCTCTCGGCGAAGGCAGCGGTGGACGGCCTCCAGGACGCGGGCGTGTTCGAGGACGACAACGCCGCGGTGGTGACGGGCGTTGACCCCCGTGCAGGAAGGCGCCAGGACGGCGCACACATCAGGATGTCGCTGGTCATCATCGACCAGGGGGAGGAGAACGCAGGTGTCTGAGCCCGAAGAGGAGAGGACGGCCTGGCAGCGCGCGGTGGATGCGTTCGAGGAGGCCGGGCTGCGGTCGGAGCTGGTGCCGACGTACGCGGATGCGCTGCTCGCGCTGCGCGACACGGAGATCGCGGCGAAGCTCCGCGCGGCCGGGCACGAGCGGGCTGCGGCTCTCGTCCAGCCGGACCCCGACCTTGTCGACGCAGCTTGGGGCGAGGACCGGTGACCGGGCTGACGCCGATGGAGCGCCGCCCGGCGCCCGTGGACAACGCGGTGAAGGCCGGGGTGCCGCACGGTGCCCCGGTCCTTCGGGGCGGTGAGCTGGCTGCCCTGTACCGGGACGCCTCCTTCTACTCCCGGCCGGACACCCGCTATGTGAAGGCCGTACATGTCGCGGTGTTCTCCACCCGGCTGACGACCAACGCCGGCGGACAGCTCGGTGAGCTGGCCGCCGCATGCGACCCGAGCGGCATCATGCTCTGCGATGACCTGTTCCTCGACGCGTACGACGTCAAGACGGCCGCGCGGTGCCGACGTCGGGCGTGCCAGGCGCTCTTCGCGGTCGCGGAGCGCCAGCACGGGGACCTCGACCACATCCGCTCGTACTACAAGCTGGAGCACCGGATCGGCGTCCGCGTCGACCTGGGGCTCCGGGTCCGGCACGAAGGCCGCCCGGGGGCGATCATCGACACCCGCGGGCAGTACCTCGTCGTCCGCCTGGACGACGAGACCGTACCGGTGACGGTGCACGCCACGTCCGGCATGGAGTACCAGGGCAAGGACGGCTGGGTGCGGGCCGTGCCGCTGCCGGACCCGTACGCCGCGGTGTAACGAACGGGCGGGCCACTCCGTCTATCCCGTGCACGGCCCCCTGCGTCGGCGCCCGCCGACCCCGTATTCATGCAGGGGGCTGTGCTCTGGGGAGACATCGTGAGCACAGCCACCACCACCGATCGCGCCGAGCTGCTGCGCGAGGCGTCCTTGACGGTCTGCGGCCGGCGCGAGGGCAAGACGAGGGCCTGCAACTCGTGCCTGCGGAAGGCCGACGCCGCCGTGCAGCTCATCAAGGGCCCGACGCTGAACACGCGGCTCCTACCGCGCGTCGCGGACATCGTGTGCGGCTCCGCCGGCCAGCCCTGCGGCGACTGCTGGGAGAAGGCCACCACCCTGATCCTGGAGCTGCGCGGATGAGCTTCGACTTCCCCGCGCCGATGATGGTGGAGGGCGACGTCGTCCACGACGGGGTGAAGTACGGCAGCAGGCAGCAGGTCTCCGGCGTCTCGTGGCCGATGGTCCCGCCGACGGGCTGGCGGTACGTCGCCCGGACGGTCAAGGCCCTGCTGTACGGCGAGGGCGCCGTCTGCGAGTACTGCGCCGAGGTCTCCGTCAGCGCGGGTCCGTGCGCGCGCACCACGCCGTGCGCCCCGGTCCGCCTGACCATCCTCACCGGGCGGGAGGCGTTCCCGCTGACGAACGACCTGCTGAAGACCTACACGCCCTTCGACCGGCTTCGGCTGATCGCTACCACCGCCGAGTACCGCCCCTTCCAGCCCTACGCCCAGCGGGAGATCGCGGCCCTGAAGTGGACGGCGACCGAGCCGGAGAAGCGGCACGAGCTGATGCGCGAAGTCGTGGCCGAGCTCCACGTCCCCGCGGCTGGCATCCGCACGTTCCTGTGGGACGGCACCGAGGAGATCCCCTACCCCTACAACTGGGCTCGGGCGTCTGCCGATCAAGGCCGGTAGGCTTCTCCCCATAACTGAACACCGGCCTCCGGCCGGCCGACTGCGGCGCACGAGCGAGCGCCCGCGGTCTCAACGCTCCGAACTCGACCAGGAGGGCATCACCATGCCTCGCGTCTCCGCGATCTCTTCCGGCCTCGGCTCCCCGTCCTCATGTGACGTGACGAACACCTGACCTGCGGTTTTCTCCGCCGTCCACGTCACGTCACTTCCCGGGGAGACTGCTGTGCCTCCGCACGACTCGATACTCGCGCGCGCCGCGCTCGGCACCGCGCACGCGCTGGGCAAGGCGTGCCGCTGGTGCGCGCGCCGCCGCTTTGAAGTTGCCCCCGCAGCCGCCTCCGCGAGCCTGACGGGGCTGTCCTGGCTCCACCATGTCGACGGCGTCAGCCTTCCCGAGCACGGCGTGTACGGGCTGGCGACGCTCGCCGCCGGCGCGCTGGCCGCCGGGGGGCTGAAGCACAAGCACAAGGCCCTCGCGACGGCGGGCGCCGGCAGCACGGCCGTGATGGCGGACGCCTGGGTGGGTGCCGCTCTCGGCCCGTCCGTGCCTTCGCTGATCGCCAGCGCTCTGGTGACCGGCGGGGCGTACGCCGCGTACGTGCCGTGGCTCGTCCGCTCCCGCCGGGATCAGCTTGCGCTCCAGGTGAAGGCCGCGAAGGCGGGCGTGGCCGCCGAGGGCCTGGGCACCAACACCCTCGCGCCGGGCCTGACCGGGGCCACCCGCGAGGAGACCGCGCTCATGCAGGCCCTCGTGGCGATGCTCTCCGTGCCCGCGGTGGACGTGACCGCGCTGGAGTACACCCGGTTCGGGTGGCGCGCCGTCATCGTGCTGCCGCCCGGCCGGGACACCTCCCCGCACAAGGTGATCGCGCGGCGCGACCAGCTCGCCACGAACCTTGGGCTGCCCGGGAAGCTGCGCCTGGCCAAGGGGGAGCACGACAACGAGCTGGTGGCGTACCTGTACGAGTCCGACCCGCTGGCCTCGCCGATCCCCTGGCCGGGCCCGTCGACCAGGACGTGCACGGAGCCGGCCGTTCTCGGCGTGGACGCGTACGGCCAGCCGGTGCTGATCCCGCTGCTGTACAACCACACCCTGATCGGCGGCGCGACCGACAACGGCAAGTCGGGAGTGCAGAGCGTCCTCATCGCGTACGCGGTGGCCTGCGAGGACGCCGAGGCCCTGCTGATCGACATGAAGCCCGGCGCGGTGGAGTTCGGCCCGTGGCGCCGCAGCGCCCTCGCGCTCGCGGACACGCCGAGCCGCGCCATGCAGCTCCTCAAGACGGTCTGGGCGGAGGTCGAGCGGCGCGGTGCGCTGCTCGCCGAGCTGGGCGAGAAGAAGTGGATACCGGGCAAGCACGGCCCGGCCTGGTTCGTGTTCATTGACGAGCTGGCCGAGCTGATCCGTCGCGTGCCCGCGGCGGCGAAGCTGATCGAGTCGCTGCTCCAGGTCGCCCGCTTCGTCGGCATCACGCTGGTGTGCGCCACCCAGTCGCCGAGCAACCGCGTGTTCGGCGGCTCCACCGACGGCCGCCAGCAGTACCAGGTGCGCATCGGCCTGGGCGCGAAGGAGTCCACCACCTCCAACTTGATCTTCGGCCCCGGGGCGTACGGGGACGGCTGGTGCCTGGATGAGCTGGACCTCGCGGGCAAGTTCCTGCGGTGGGACCGCGAGCACCAAGAGCCCGTCGATGCCCGCGCGTACTGGATGACTGAGGACGACGTGGCGGCGACGAGCCACCGCTACGCCCGCGAGGAGGAGTCGACGGAGGCCAGGGAGCACCCGGAGCCGTCGCCGGACCCCGACGACGACCCGACGCCTCCCTCGCGCCCCACGCCGCCGTCCGGCGGTCCCGGGGGCGGTCGCCCGCTGCTCCGCGCGGTCCCGACGTTCCCGGACGGGTCGGAGATCGCGGACGAGCGGCACGCGGCGCTGTGGCAGGCCATCGAGAAGGCCGGCCCGCGCGGCATCACCGTGGACGACCTGGTCGCGCTCGACCTGCCGCAGTTCGCGGCCCGGTCGTCGGTGAACGGACCGCTCGGGCAGTGGCGGCGGAAGGGCTGGGTGGAGGAGGCCGGGAAGCACGGGCGCGCGATGGCGTTCCGTACCGCGCCGCGGCTTCCGGTCGCCAAGGTGCCGACGGCCGTCGAGGACTCCGAGTCGGTCACGATCGGCGGGTGAGGCGGCGTCAGCCGCCCGGGACGCTGCCGTGGGCGGGGGCGTAGAGACCAGGACACCGGCGGTCGCGGGAGGCACTTCCCCCGCGACCGCCGTGGTGCGTTCTGCGTGGCATGATCTCCGCCATGACCAAGGGGTGGGGGAAGGTCGCGGCCGTGCTGCTCGCGGCCGTGACGATGGCGGGGACTGCGGCGTGCGGCGGTGACGCCGGCGCGGAGAGCAAGCCGAAGGCGACCGCGTCCGCAGCGAAGAAGCCTGCGGAGCCGGTGAAGGCGCAGTGGGACAAGGCGATGGAGTGGTGGGCGACCCACGACATCGGGTGTGTGAACGGTTCGGCTGTCGACGCCGACCGTGAGGGCTGCGCGGTGCGCGTCCAGGACTACGTGGATGACGTGCGGAAGATCCGGAAGGCGATGAACGCGGACCCCGCGGCGCCGAAGGGCTTCTACTCCGACGCGTACGCCATCATCGACCGGCTGGAGTCGTACGCCAGCACCCCGTCGGGGGAGGGCGACACCGAGGGGTGGCTGGACGCCCGGCCGCTGATCTGGGCTCAGGGCGAGGCCCTGGACGAGTGGATCGCGGCTCATCCGTTGCAGTAGCTCGTCGGCGAGTTGTGGCGTTCCGGCCTCCGGGTGCGGTTCGGAACGCCACCATGAGGGAGCGCGCTCGTTGCGCAGGACGGCGGCGCGCAGCCGGCTCGCCGGTATCAACCTTGATAGAGGAGACGGCGTGAGCGAGGGGTCCGTGGAGGCGGGGGAGCGGCGGGAGAAGTGCACGTTCGCGATCGACGTGGAGCACGCCAAGCGCTTCACGGACCTGCGCAAGGAGCAGCGCCGGGCGATGGCGGAGTGGGTGCACGACCTGGTCGAGGAGAGCAACGGGGGGATCACCCGGGACGAGGCCCGGCTGGAGGCCCGGCGCCGCCGGTCCGAGCTGTGGCCCACGCTCGATCAGTACGTCGAGCGGGCGGTTCGACAGCGGCTTGTCGAGGACGATCTGGCTGGTCCGTGGGAGCCGTTGACGGCCATGGAGGAGGAGTTCGCGACGCTGGCCGGCCGGGGGATCGGGAAGAACTACCCGGGCTTCCTGATCACGCGCACGTACGAGCTGCCCTTGTCCCTGCTCAAGCAGCTTCGGACGGCGTCGATCCGGGTGAGCGAGGAGCCCTTGAAGGAGATGGAGGAGCTGGGGCTGCTGTACAACTCCCTGGACTACACCCCCGAGGAGTACGACAAGCGCGAGGAGCTGGTGAAGCGGGTGATGTCGGCCCCGCGGATCGTGCGCCAGGCCCTCGAACGGTACGGGCCGTGGCCGCCGGACGAGCACCCGCCGTCCTCGATCGCCGCGATTGGGACCCGGGCCCTCAATCAAGGTTGATAGAAGCGGCGCTGGGCGCGGCGCAGGGGCGCGCCTGCGCCGTCTGCACTATCAAGGTTGATAGAAGAAGGCCGGCTGCGCGGCGCTGGACGAGGCCGGGTCGGCGGCCGAAGTCCTCGAACCGCTGGACGGCCTGAAGCTCTGGCCGGCGGCCGAGGTCTGGTGAGCCGGGGCGAAGACCGGATTGTGTACTCGGCCCGGAATCGCCCGTGGAAGACTGGCTGCTCCAACTGGACAGCATCGAAGGGCCCGTGATGACCGACCAGCCCCGCCTCTCCGAACTTCTCGGCGCCACGGATCGGGAGGCCGTGATCGCCGAGGACTTCGCGTACGTCCTCGACCGCATTTCCGCGCTGGTCGGGTACGCGGAGGATGGGAACTGGCGGTCCGTCCACGAGAAGATCGGCTCCTTGAGGTCCGCCCTGGACACCTTCGAGCGCAAGATCAGCGAGCCGGTGACGTACGAGGACGGCGAGAAGGGGTCGGTGTACCACGATCCGATCGTGGACTCGCACCGGACCGTGCAGCTCATCACCGCGTTCGCGCAGCGGCACGGCGGGCGGCTCGGGCCGACGCTCTTCCCCATCGAGAAGTTGGAGAACGAGCAGGCCGTCGAGCAGATCCGCGCCGACGCAGAGCGCACCCGCCGCTTCAAGCAGGAGCTGTTCGGGGACGACGCCTGATGGCGGTTCCGCGGCGAGCCGAGCGGCTGCGCAAGGTCGCCTGGAAGCTCACCGAGCAGTACGGCCTGCCGCGCGACCGGCAGATCGAGGCCGAGCTGGACGAGTACGCGCACCCCAAGCGGTGGACGTTCTTCTGGCGGGACGGCCCCACCGAGACCGCGGTCCGCCGGGCCGCGGCGAAGCTCGACAAGGAGGCCCTGGACGGAGTCGGCTACCGGCGCGAGTACACCGACACGGCTTGGGCCGTCGCCGCGATCCGCTACGTCCGCGACGGCGACCCCGGCGAGGACGCGTACAGCGCCGGCGTCAGCGTGTACGACGCCCGCCGGCTGTTGGACACCCTGAAGAACCCGGGCCCGAGCGACGACCGCGAGCGCGCCCTGGCCGAGCGTCTGGTGAAAGCCTCTGAGCGGCAGCCGTCGTGCTTCGGTGACGGTGACGCGATCTGCCGAGAGGTCACGGAGCGGGGCTTGGCCCCGCTGCTGCGCGGCGAGGGCGCCCCGCCGCTGACGCCGATCGAGGCCCTGACCGACCGGTACGCCAGCGGTCGGGCGAGCGCATTGTGGACGCGCAGGCTCGTCCCGATGACGCCGCTGGAGGCGTTCGCTGCGGTGCAGGCGGACCCGAAGGCCGGCCCCGACCACATCGAGGCGGCGCTGTCGCTGCTGCCGGAGCTGCACGCCGCGCTCGACGCCGCCGCGGCGTCACTTCAGGCGAGACTCCCAGCGGTGTGATGATCACGGAGTAGAGTGCGCCATAGGCCCGGTACCGCATCCCCCGTCGGTACCGGGCCCTTTCGTTGCCCGGTCGCCGAGCGTGCCGGGACGCTAGCCCTCCCCAACCCGCACAGTCCTTCCCGCCTGCCGGACCGGCAGGCTTCACTACGGAAGGACTCTGCATGACTTCTTGGACTCCGAAGCTCACGAACGTCCAGGGCACGGACGGCACCACCAGCGACGGCGAGTTCGTCGATGCGAACGGCGTCGTCACCTTCACCGCCATGATCGTGGCGCGGAAGGAGACGAACTCGGCCAGCGACGCCGGGTTCGGCCTGACCCTGCCGGTGCCGGCCAAGGTCACCGGCGCCCGCACGGTCTTCCAGCTCTCCCTGGACGGCCGGAGCGCGGACCACGGCGTGTGGACGGGCGAGGCCCAGATCTACGCGGGCAGCGACGGCAAGTCGATCGACCGTCTGCGCGTGACCGGCACCTCCAACGGCGCGGCCGTGCAGAACATCACCCACCTCTACGGCGACGCCGAGGGTGTGACGGACGCGGAGATCATCACCGTGTCGGGGTCGTACATCCGCGCCTGATGAACGCGGTCTGACGGGCCGCCGGGCACCGATGGGGTTCTTCCCCGTCCGCCCGGCGGCCCGTCGGCGTTTCCGAGGTCAGGCGGTCCGGCCGCGGAGGACGATGACCTGCTGCACGCCGCCGTGCTCTTCTTCGCGCTGACGCAGCTCGTCTTCGACGGCGCGGCGGAGGGGTTCGAGGCGGGTCGGCATCGGCGACCACTCCGGCACTTCGCTGCCGATCTGGGGCGCGCCGCGCTCCTCCAGGAGCTGCTCCATCTCGCTGTTCAGGGCTTCGGCCGCCCGGAAGAAGACGCGCTGGACGCCGCGAGCCCGCAGCCGCATGCCGGGCGGCTCGGTGACCTTCGTGCCGTCGGGGAGCTGCCGGGTGTTGTGCTCCAGGGACACCCACAGGTGCTTGACGGCGTTCTGCTCGTGCTGCCGCTCTTGCTGGTGCCGCCGGGTGAGCTGTTCCCGCAGCGGGAGATAGGCGTTGAGGGCGTCGCGGGTGGCCGGCGACAGCTCCCACTCCTCGACGGGGGGCGGCTCGGCCATGCGGCCCTGGCGAGGGCGCTGTATCCGCACCGTGGACAGGTCGCGGGCGAGGTGCGCGACGTGCTGCTCGGCGAGCGTGCCGGAGCTGGCGGCCGTGTCGAGGACGATGCCGTACATGGCGAGGAAGCGGACGCGGAACGGTTCGCTGATGTCGCGCTTGACCTGGCCCTTGAAGTGCTCCAGGAGCAGGGACCGGGTCACCGGGGGCACGACCGGGGCCAGCGCGGGGGCCGGCGGCATCTCCGGCCGCTCGAACGGTGTGCGGGTGTGCTGGGCGATGATCTCCATGGCGCGGATGCGGGCGCGGATCTGGGCGTCGGACTCGCGGTCGGTCTTGTCGTCGCCGCGGATGCGGCCTTCGCTCGCGAGGCGCAGGAACTCGGTGACGGACGGGCCGGAGAGCAGGGACGTCAGGTCGTCGTACGCGTCGGGCACGAGGCCGTGTTTGGTCAGGGCCCGCTCGAAGGCTCCCTGAAGCGCCCGGAGATGCTTCTTGCGGGAGGAGCCCATCTGCTCGCTGGGAAGGGCGCACAGCTCGTCCACGGCGCGCTTGAGGGCGGCCAGGGACGGCGCGGCGGGCGACTCGGCAGCGGTGGACATGCCCCCATGATGACGGGTCGCTCCTCAGCCAGCCCTCGAAGGCCGCAGATTCGGCCGTCGAAGTGCGCGGGCGCACCCCGGGCCGGAGCCCTGTGGGTGCGCCCGCGTCGTCGGTCACTCGCCGGCGGGCTGCTCCGGCTCCGGCTCGGTGTCCTCCTCGAAGGTGACCGCCACGCGCTCCTGGTAGGTGAGGGAGCCGGCCACGTCGTACTTCTCCGGGAGGGCGGCGCCCATGCCTTCGAGGGCGCCGATGAGCAGCGCCTCGCGCTCCTCGGCGGTGAGGTCGAGCAGCGCGTCACGCGGCCCGCTGATGGTCACGAAGACGTTGACGTACTGCTTGTCCGGGTCTCCGCCGGCTCGGTAGACGGCGGTGTCGAGGGCGACGGCCTTCTGCAAGGCTCCTCCTTGGGTGTGGGCCGACGGGGTGTCGGCGGGAGGCGTACGGTGCCGGGCCGGGCGGGCTTGCGTCTCAGGCGATGAGGCCGCGGCGGCGGACGTGCGGCTCGTAGACGGCGAGGAGGATGCCCTCGGCCCGGTCCGGGCTCTTCATGCCGCGGGCCTTCATCTGCTTCTTCGACTCGACCACCGAGTAGCCGCCGGCGTTGTTGCCGAGGTTCGGCGTGGTGAGCTGGATGGCGGCCTGGCGGTCGACGCGGAGGCGGAGCCGGCCGGAGCCGGTGGCCGGGTCCGGCTGGAGCAGGGCCCGGGACGCGAGCCACATCTCGTCTCGCTTGCGGAAGGGCCGCATCACGGCGCCCGGGTCGTCGCGGTCGGGGGACTCGGAGACCATCACGCCGATGATCTCGCTGTTGTGCTTGCCGTTCTGCCCCCAGACCTCCAGCATGCCGACGGCGCCGTGCCCGAGGCCGTTCTTGTCGATCTTGACGTGCACCTTCGCGGTGGAGCCGAGGGCCTGCGCCAGGCGCTCCGCGGCGTGGATCTCCTCCAGGATCTTCGCGGCGACCTTGACCTGGTTGTCGTTGGCGGCGCCGCTGGAGTGGTGGCGGTGCTCGATCGCGTCGCCGACGATGCGGTAGATCGTGAACTCGTCGCCCCCGTCGGCGGCCACGTCCACGCCGAGGCGGACCCAGGCGCCTTGCTTGACGGTGTGCGTGGCCGTCTCGCCGGGCAGGCCGAGGTCGCACAGGCGCGCCCATCCGGGCCCGGTCGGGTCCTCGTTCTGCTGGGCGTCCTCGACCCAGGTGATCGGGATGACCTTGCCGCCGCCGCCCTTGGGGAAGCGGGCGTACACCTTGGCCTGGACGTACGGGTGGTCTTCGCCGTACTCCCTGATCGTGCGGTCGACCCAGTCCATGTCTGGGAGGTGGATCGCGAGGGAGTGCTGCGGGACGCCCGGGGGGCAGTCGTTGCAGAACGGGACGCGTTCCTTGGTGATCGCGGGGGAGTCGAACGTGGCGATCGGCACGGTGACGGTGGTGGGTTCCTCGGGGTCGTCGCCTTCCTCGCACAGGCCCTCGAACCAGGACCGGGGGTCGTCGGCCGGCGGGTTGCCGATGGCGAGCATCCGGGCGTCACCGGTCAAGAGGTTGTTCGTACCGGCGCCGATGCTGCGGGCGATACCTCCGGCCTCGTCCACGACGATCAGCAGCTTCGGCGTGCCGTGGATGCCCTGCATGGCCGCCTCGTCGCCCTCGGGGGCGGTGAAGCCGTAGGCCACCACGACGTCGTTGCCGTAGGCGTCGGGCATCTTCCACTGCGTCGTGTCGCACCACCCGGGCAGGCCCGCGCGGGCGA
The DNA here is from genome assembly GCF_002982015.1 of Streptomyces solincola. Taxonomy (GTDB): domain Bacteria; phylum Actinomycetota; class Actinomycetes; order Streptomycetales; family Streptomycetaceae; genus Streptomyces; species Streptomyces solincola. The sequence continues at coordinate 973 of NZ_PVLV01000007.1, read as the reverse complement.
CCGTCTTCCTGATGTGCGGCCAGAGCTGGTTGCGCACCTGCCGGAAGCGAGTCGCGGTGGTGACGATGACCATCGTCCCGGGCGGGTTCACCGCGCCCGCCCACGCGACCAAGCGGCCTGCGATCCACGTCTTGCCGACGCCGAACCCTGCGGGGACGGCGATCCGCTTGTGGAAGGGGACGGCGTCAACGATGTCGCGCTGCTTGCTCCAGATCGACTCGCCCAGCACGTCCTCGATGAACCCGCTCGGGGAGTCCGCCCACAGGCCGTAGAGGGTGCCGGTCTCCCGCTCGACCTCGGTGAGCACGTGGCTCAGGTCGTGGGTGTCGAGCGTCTTGAGGACGGCGCGCCGGGCCGGCACGGGGGCCCGCAGGAGCAGGTCGGCTTCACGGGAGGCGATGCGGGAGCGGACTCCGGAGCGCTGCTCGACGGCGGCTTGCGCGGCGGCCACGGCGGGGGTCGGGGAAGTCGGGGCGGCCATGGCGCGCACCGTGCACGCCCTGCTCGCCTACCGTCCCGGGCCGCCTTGATCAGGGGCAGTACCCGCAGCCGGCGGTGCCGTTCTGGCACTCCTCGGTGAGGTGGTAGTCGCCGCGGCATCCGCAGTCGCAGCCGCCCAGGAGCCCCTTGGCGAACAACCGCCTGATCTTGGCGAGGAACAGCCGGTCGGGCACCGGGCCGGTGACCTCCTCCAGGGCGGCCTGCACGTCCCACGACATCCGCCAGGGCACCGCCCCCGGGCCGCGGGGCACCGGCACGCGGCGTACGGCGTCGCACAGGACTTCGTCGGGGATGTCCTTGCACTGCATGCGGCGGCCGGCGATGAACCGGACCGTGGGGCGTTCGGCGGTGTCCATGGGAGTCCTGGAACGTCTGCGGCCCCCGTCCGGTCTCAGTGCCTCCGCTGCGGCCACCTGGGGGAGTTGGTGGGAGCGGCGCCTGATCGGGGAACGGGGGCTGCAGGCGTTCCATG
>NZ_PVLV01000079.1 GCF_002982015.1 Streptomyces solincola | reverse complement strand
CGCGATGGCGACCAGTACGGCGGCGGAGCCGGAGCCCGGCCGGGAGCGTCCGCTGCGCGCCGACGCCCGCCGCAACCGGGAGCGGCTGCTGCGCGAGGCGCGCCTGGCGTTCGCCGAGCACGGCACCGACGCCTCGCTGGAGGAGGTGGCCCGGCGGGCCGGCGTCGGCATCGGCACGCTCTACCGGCACTTCCCCAACCGGCACGCGCTGATGAACGCCGTCTTCCAGGAGGCGCTGCACGCCCTGCTGGCCCGCTCCGGCGAGCTGGCCGAGGCGGAGCAGCCGTGCGCCGCGCTGGTGGAGTGGCTGCGGGCGGTGGTCGGCCACGCCGGGGAGTACCGGGGGCTGGCCCGGGAGCTGATGTCGGCCTCGCATGACACCACGTCCGCGCTGTCGCAGTGCAGCACGCCGCTGGGGTCGGCGGGCGCCAGGCTGCTGGAGCGGGCCCAGCGGTCCGGGGCGGTGCGCGACGACGTGTCGATCGGCGACCTGATGCAGCTCACCAACGCGATCGCGCTGGCGGCCGAGGAGTGCCCGGGCGACCGGGGGCTGGCCGACCGCCTGCTGGCGCTGACCCTGCGCGGCCTCAAGCCGTAGCCGCGCCCCGGGCCGCGGGTCAGCGGCGGCGCAGGTCGGCGACCCGGGCCGGGCCCCGGTCGGCGGGCGGGGCCTCGGCGGGCAGCGGGGCGCCGGCGCCGCGCAGCGCGGACGCGCCGGGGTGGCGGCCGCGCTGGCCGGGCAGCGGCACGTCCTGGCGGGCGCGGCGGGCGGGCGGGGCCGGTTCGGCGGCGTTCTGGCCGGCGCCGGCGACGGTGATCTGCACGCCCTGGTCGGCGAGCGCCTGGAGTTCGGTGCCGGCCCGGTCCTCGTGCGGCGGCGGCTCGTCGGTGACCAGCCGGGTGATCAGGTCGGTGGGCACGGTCTGGAACATGGTGTCGGCGCCCAGCTTGGTGTGGTCGGCGAGGACCACCACCTCGGCGGCGGCCTGCACCAGGGCGCGGTCCACGCTGGCGGAGAGCATGTTGGAGGTGGACAGGCCGCGTTCGGCGGTGAGGCCGCTGCCGGACAGGAAGGCGCGGGAGACCCGCAGTCCTTGCAGGGACTGCTCGGCGCCGCTGCCGACCAGGGCGTAGTTGGAGCCGCGCAGGGTGCCGCCGGTCATCACCACCTCCACCCGGTTGGCGTGCGCGAGGGCCTGGGCGACGAGGAGGGAGTTGGTGACGACGGTGAGGCCGGGCACCCGGGCGAGCCGGCGGGCCAGCTCCTGGGTGGTGGTCCCGGCGCCGACGACGATGGCCTCGCCCTCGCCCACGAGGCCGGCGGCGACGTCGGCGATGGCGGTCTTCTCGGCGGTGGCCAGGTGCGACTTCTGCGGCAGCCCCGACTCGCGGGTGAAGCCGCCGGGGAGGACGGCGCCGCCGTGCCGGCGGTCGAGGAGTCCTTCTGCCTCCAGCGCCCGTACGTCACGGCGTACGGTCACTTCGGAGGTCTGGACGACGCGGGCGAGCTCCCGGAGCGACACGGCTCCGTTGGCGCGCACCATTTCAAGGATCAACTGGCGACGTTCTGCAGCGAACACGAAACTGACAGTAACGCCCACGAGCATTCCCATGCAGCGTTATGCGCCCATTACGCGAATTTCCGAACAGAGAAGCCCACCAACTGGTATGGGGGCGTCCGGATGTTGACGGCCTCAGACGGTTGCCGACCGGTGCCGACCGGTCGGCGTCCCGACTCGCCGGGGATTGGCGGGGGTTGTCCCCCCGCCGGTCCCCGGCCGCGGTGGGCTCAGGCGCCGTCCTCGGTCTTGCGGGTGTGCAACTGGCGTGCCACCTCGGCGATCGAGCCCGACAGGGAGGGGTACACGGTGAACGCGTTCGCGATCTGCTCGACCGTCAGGTTGTTGTCGACGGCGAGCGAGATGGGGTGGATCAGCTCGCTGGCCCGCGGGGCGACGACGCAGCCGCCGACCACGATCCCGGTGCCGGGCCGGCAGAAGATCTTGACGAAGCCGTCCCGGATGCCCTGCATCTTGGCGCGCGGGTTGCGCAGCAGCGGCAGCTTGACCACCCGGGCGTCGATCCGGCCGGAGTCCACGTCGGCCTGGGTGTAGCCGACGGTGGCGATCTCCGGGTCGGTGAAGACGTTCGCCGAGACCGCCTTGAGGTCGAGCGGGGTGACCGCGTCTCCCAGGAAGTGGTACATCGCGATGCGGCCCTGCATGGCGGCGACCGAGGCGAGCGCGAAGACGCCGGTGACGTCGCCGGCCGCGTAGACGCCGGGCGCGGAGGTCCGGGAGACCTTGTCGGTCTTGACGTGCCCGGAGTCGGTGAGCCGGACCCCGGCCTCCTCCAGGCCCATGCCGGCGGTGTTGGGGATCGCGCCGACCGCCATCAGGCAGTGGCTGCCGGAGATGACCCGGCCGTCGGCGAGGGTGACCTCGACCCGGTCGCCCACCCGCTTGGCGGAGGCGGCGCGGGAGCGGGCCATGACGTTCATGCCGCGCCGGCGGAAGACGTCCTCCAGCACCGCGGCCGCGTCCGGGTCCTCGCCGGGCAGCACCCGGTCCCGGGAGGAGACCAGGGTGACCCGGGAGCCGAGCGCCTGGTAGGCGCCGGCGAACTCGGCGCCGGTGACGCCGGAGCCGACCACGATCAGCTCCTCGGGCAGCTCGTCGAGGTCGTACACCTGGGTCCAGTTGAGGATGCGCTCGCCGTCGGGCTGGGCGTCGGGGATCTCGCGCGGGTGGCCGCCGGTGGCGATCAGCACCGCGTCGGCGGTCAGGTGCTCCTCGGAGCCGTCCGCCGCGCGCACCACGACCTGGCGCGAGCCGTCGGACGCCTGCTGCCCCTCCAGCCGGCCCCTGCCGCGCACCACCCGGGCGCCGGCGCGGGTGACCGAGGCGGTGATGTCGTGCGACTGGGCGAGCGCCAGGCGCTTGACCCGGCGGTTGACCTTGCCGAGGTCCACGCCGACGATCCGGGCGGCCTGCTCGATGTGCGGGGTGTCGTCCGCGACGATGATGCCCAGCTCCTCGTGCGAGGAGTCGAAGGTGGTCATCACCTCGGCCGTGGCGATCAGGGTCTTGGAGGGGACGCAGTCGGTCAGGACGGACGCGCCGCCGAGGCCGTCGCAGTCCACGACGGTCACCTCCGCGCCGAGCTGGGCGGCCACCAGGGCCGCCTCGTATCCGCCGGGTCCGCCACCGATGATCACGATCCGGGTCACAGGGGTCACGCCTCGCGCTCTCGTCACGGCAGGGTCTGGGGTACGCGATCCATTGTCCCGCACGCCCCGGGGTGCTCCCCGCCGGGGCCGGGCCGCTGGGCCGGATCGGCCGAGGCGGGACCTGCGGGCCCCCCTCCCGTACCCTCGAAGGCATGTCGCTCTACGCCGCGTACGCCGGCAACCTCGACGCGCGGCTGATGAGCCGCCGCGCCCCGCACTCCCCGCTGCGCGGCACCGGCTGGCTCAACGGCTGGCGGCTGACGTTCGGCGGCGAGCAGATGGGCTGGGACGGGGCTCTGGCCACCATCGTCGAGGCGCCGCGCTCCCAGGTGTTCGTCGCGATGTACGACATCGCGCCCATGGACGAGGACTCCATGGACCGCTGGGAGGGCGTGGGCCTGGACATCTACCGCCGGATGCGGCTGCGGGTGCACACCCTGGACGGCGAGGAGCCCGCCTGGGTGTACGTGCTCAACGGCTACGAGGGCGGGCTGCCCTCCGCCCGCTACCTGGGCGAGGTGGCCGACGCCGCCGAGTCCGCCGGCGCCCCCCACGACTACGTCATGGAGCTGCGCAAGCGCCCCTGCTGATCGCCGCGCGAACGGGCCCTGACGAGGCCGCCGGCAGGCGCTTGTCGGAAACGACAACACAACGATCGCAACTCCGTGGGCTCCGTCATCTACGCGCGTAGGCCATGAGCGGCTAGGCTGCCCGCGTACCGCATCTGTTTTCTCCGGGGCTCCCACCCCGGACCCCGGTCGGCCCCGCCCGCCCGGGGCGACGTTCTTCGCGAGGCGAGAGACTCTGTGAACGCAACTGCCACCCCGGACCACCTCCCGGGCGACCCCTACGCCGCCGCTGACGACGCCGCCGCGCGGCTCCGGGCGCTGACCGGCGCCGAGACCCACGACGTCGCCCTGGTGATGGGCTCCGGCTGGGCCCCGGCCGTGGACGTGCTCGGCGCGCCGGAGGCCGAGTTCCCGGTCACCGAGCTGCCCGGCTTCCCGCCCCCGGCCGTCGAGGGCCACGGCGGCAAGATCCGCTCGTACCTGCTCGGCGGGAAGCGCGTCCTGGTCTTCCTCGGCCGCACCCACTTCTACGAGGGCCGCGGCGTCGCCTCGGTCGCGCACGGCGTGCGCACCGCCGTCGCCGCCGGCTGCAAGACGGTCGTGCTGACCAACGGCTGCGGCGGCCTGCGCGAGGGCATGCGCCCCGGCCAGCCGGTGCTGATCAGCGACCACATCAACCTCACGGCCGCCTCCCCCATCGTCGGCGCGAACTTCGTGGACCTCACCGACCTGTACTCGCCGCGGCTGCGCGCGCTGTGCAAGGAGGTCGACGCGACGCTGGAGGAGGGCGTGTACGTCCAGTTCCCCGGCCCGCACTACGAGACCCCGGCCGAGATCAACATGGTCCGGGTGCTGGGCGGCGACCTGGTCGGCATGTCCACCGTGCTGGAGGCCATCGCGGCCCGCGAGGCGGGCGCCGAGGTGCTGGGCATCTCCCTGGTGACCAACCTGGCGGCGGGCCTGTCCGGCGAGCCGCTGAACCACGAGGAGGTCCTCCAGGCCGGCCGCGACTCGGCCGCCCGGATGGGCGAGCTCCTCACCCGGGTCCTCGACCGCATCTGAGACCGCACCGGCCGGGTCCCGTCCGGGGCCCGGCCGCACTCGTTCCCGTAGCAGCCGCAGCAGCCGTGGAAGCCGCAGCAGCGGAACCGGCGCCAGGCCACGCCCAGGAAGGCAGACCACCGTGCAGCAGGACCCCACCGGCTCCCCCGAAGCGGAGCTGTTCGCCCGGGCGCGGGCGTGGCTGGCCGAGGACCCGGACCCGCAGACCCGCGAGGAGCTGGCCGGCCTGATCGAGGCGGCCGGGGCGGACGGCGCCGCCGCGCTCGCCGAGCGGTTCGCCGGCACCCTTCAGTTCGGCACCGCCGGGCTGCGCGGGGAGCTGGGCGCGGGCCCGATGCGGATGAACCGCGCGGTGGTCATCCGGGCCGCGGCCGGTCTCGCCGGCTACCTCAAGGCGCAGGGGCAGGCCGGCGGCCTGGTGGTGATCGGCTACGACGCCCGGTACAAGTCGGCCGACTTCGCGCGGGACACCGCCGCGGTGATGACCGGCGCGGGGCTGCGCGCCGCCGTGCTGCCGCGCCCGCTGCCCACCCCCGTCCTCGCCTTCGCCATAAGGCACCTGGGCGCGGTGGCCGGCGTCGAGGTCACCGCGAGCCACAACCCGCCCCGGGACAACGGCTACAAGGTGTACCTGGGCGACGGCTCGCAGATCGTGCCGCCGGCCGACGGCGAGATCGCCGCCCAGATCGACGCGGTCCGCGCGCTGGCGGACGTGGAGCGCCCGGAGTCCGGCTGGGAGGTCCTCGGCGAGGACGTCCTGGCGGCCTATCTGGCCCGCACCGACGCCGTGCTGACGCCCGGCGCCGCCCGCGGCGCGCGCACCGTCTACACGGCGATGCACGGCGTCGGCAAGGACGTGCTGCTGGCCGCCTTCGAGCGGGCCGGCTTCCCGGCCCCGGTCCTGGTGGCCGAACAGGCCGAGCCGGACCCGGACTTCCCCACCGTGGCCTTCCCCAACCCGGAGGAGCCGGGCGCGATGGACCTGGCGTTCGCCACCGCGCGCGAGGCCGCTCCGGACGTGGTGATCGCCAACGACCCGGACGCCGACCGCTGCGCGGTGGCGGTGCCGGACGCCTCGGCCGAGGCGGGCTGGCGGATGCTGCGCGGCGACGAGGTGGGCGCGCTGCTCGCCGACCACCTGGTCCGCAAGGGCGCCGAGGGCGTCTTCGCCGAGTCGATCGTCTCCTCCTCCCTGCTGGGCCGGATCGCCGAGGCGGCCGGGGCCGGCTACGAGGAGACGCTGACCGGCTTCAAGTGGATCGCCCGCGTGGAGGGCCTGCGCTACGGCTACGAGGAGGCGCTCGGCTACTGCGTGGACCCGGGCGGGGTGCGCGACAAGGACGGCATCACGGCCGCGCTGCTGGTCGCCGAGCTGGTCTCGGAGCTGAAGGAGCAGGGCCGTACGCTCTGCGACCGGCTGGACGAGCTGGCCGTGGCGCACGGCCTGCACGCCACCGACCAGCTCTCGGTGCGGGTCACCGACCTCACCGTCATCGCCACCGCCATGCGCCGTCTGCGCGAGCGGCCCCCGGCCGAACTGGCCGGTCTCACGGTCGCCTCCGCCGAGGACCTGACCAAGGGCACCGACACGCTGCCGCCCACCGACGGCCTGCGCTACCACCTGGCCGGGGACTACCGGGCCCGGGTCATCGTGCGCCCCAGCGGCACCGAGCCCAAGCTCAAGTGCTACCTGGAGGTCGTCGTCCCGGTCGCCGCCGCGGCCGAGCTGGCCGGCGCCCGCGAGCGGGCCGCCGAGGTGCTGGCCGCCCTGAAGCGCGACCTGGCGGCCGCCGCCGGGATCTGACCAGCGGCGGACACCACCGCCGTACGGGGCCGGGAGGACCACACCTCCCGGCCCTCTCGGCATGTCCGGGCCCCGCTCGGGGCGCGACCGGCCCGGCGTACGCGGGCGCGGCGCCGGTCGCGCCGCCGCTCGTGCACCGCTTCGACCTCGTCGGCGCCGGCCGCGCAGACGGCGCTGTCCGGCGACCAGGCACCGGACATGGCGATGACCAGCATTGTCAGGTCGAACGGGTCGCCGGCACACACCCGCCCGGCGGCCTGCGCCCGCCTGATGGGGTCGGTCTTTCCGGTCGGTGTGACGGCGGCTGCATGGTGTTCGCCCTTGCCGACGGAGCCACGAAAAGGCAACGAGGGGCAAGAGATGGACTCAGTCGAGGACCGTCGGAGTACACCAGTGGTGACGAGCACTCGTTGGGAGAACGGGAAGCCCCGGCCGCGACATACTCCGGGGCGCACGCGGCGGGACTTCCGTATGTCTTGGCAGCGCACGCGCGGGGACGCCCGCTACCGCGGTCTACTCCACGATCGTGACGGTAATCCGATTTTTCCAGCCGAATTCCCGGTCCTGCGCCTCAGCTCGAAGCAAGACGTCCCTGACGCCTTCGAACACCACCGAGCCCAGGACCCGCCGACTTACGGCGGCGTCCTTCCAGACGATGTCCACGGGCCGCTCGACGTCTGTCGAAAGACGGTCCCACAGGGCGCTCAGATTCCACCCGTAGTAGGGGCCGAAGTCCAGCGGTCCAGCCAGGGCTCGGTGGACGTCGAGTACCTCCTGGACCCGCGCTCCGTCGATCTCGATCCTCACGGTGGTCACTTCCAGTTCGGAATCTGGTAGAAGCTCCGATAGTGGTCGAAAGTGATGTAGGCCAGGCCGTCACTTGACCACACCAGGCGAGTTCCCGGCTGCTTCGAACGCTTCATCGTATTCTTCTTGACGCAATCGACCACCCTCTCCAAGGTCTTGGCATTCATGGAGGTGTCGATTGCGTCGTCGATCTTGGTGAGGAGTCGGAGCTTTCCGGCGGGGATGATTTCGGTGAGTGCGAGGGCGCAGTCGCCGAAGGTGGGGTCCTTGATGCACTTTTCGGTGTTGGCGAAGAGGTAGGTGCGGGCGAAGTCCGCGGCGATGGTGAAGTGCTCGCGGGTGCGCTCGTGGCGTGCGTCGGCTTCGTCGCAGGGTTCGTAGGTGTGTCCGTGCGGGATGAGTCTGACGCACTGCTGGTTCTTGCGGTTCTCCTTCTTCTTCTGCGCCGCCTGCTGCTTCTCGTGCTCTTCCTTGTTCTTGCGGATCTCTTCCGCTATTTCCTTTTCCAGTTCCTCCTTGGCCTGGGCCCATGCCTGGCCTGCCAGGCGGTTGGCGTCGTCGGCGTCCTTGCCGGCGGCCAGGGCGGAGGCGCGGGCGGCATCTGAGTGGTCACGGGCGCGGGCGGCGGAGTCGCGTGCGTACTGTGCGGAGAACTCGGCTTGTGCGGCGGAGTCCTCGGCGGCGTCGGCGTCGCGGTCGGCGGCTGCGGCGGCGTTGCGGGCGGTGATGGCGGACTGCTTGGCCTGGGCCGCGCTGGTCTCGGCGGCGGTGGCCGCCTTGTCCGCGTCCGCGGCATGGCGACCGGCCTCATCGGCGGACTTGGCGGCTTCGGCGGCGGCCTCGCCTGCCTCGGCCTTGGCGTTGTTGGCCAGGGCCGC
>NZ_PVLV01000078.1 GCF_002982015.1 Streptomyces solincola | reverse complement strand
CCCCGCCCCCCGAAGTCGGGCGCCCCCCCCCCCCCCGAACCCGCCGCCCCCCGACGTGGCCCGCCTCCGCGACCAGCCCGGCGGTGTTCCCGTGCCCGCCGCCGTGTGGCCCCCCCGCGGCCGCCCCCGGCGCCCTTGCCCCGCCGGTCAGCCCGCGCGCCAGCCCCGCCACCGGCTCCGCCACCTCGGCGCTGTGCGACACCAGCACGATGCCCACCCGCCCCTCGACCGCCGCGCTCATCCCCGCGACCCCTCTCCCGCGGCCTTCTCCAGCGCCGCGAACAGCAGCGCCGACGAGGTCGCCCCCGGATCCTGGTGCCCCTCGCTGCGCTCGCCCAGATAGCTGGCCCGGCCCTTGCGCGCCCGCATCGGCACCGTCGACTCCGCGCCCCGGGCCGCCGCCGCCGCGGCCGCCGCGTACGGACCCGCCGACCCGGCCGCCTCCGCCAGCGCGGCCACCGCCGGCTCCAGCGCGTCCAGCATCGTCTTGTCCCCGGCCTTCGCCCCGCCGAGCTGCCCCACCGCGGCCACACCCGCGCCCAGCGCCTCGGCCAGCGCCGCCGCGTCCACCTCCGGAGCGTCCCCCAGCGCCTTGCCGGTACGCCGCAGCAGCGTCCCGTACAGCGGGCCGGAGGCCCCGCCCACCGTCGAGATGAGCTGCCGCCCGGCCAGCGTCAGCACCGCCCCGGGGGAGTCCGGGGCGTCGTCCTTCGCCAGCTCCGCCGCCACCGCCGCGAAGCCGCGCCGCAGGTTCGCCCCGTGGTCGGCGTCCCCGATCGCCGCGTCCAGCTCGGTGAGGCTGCCGGCCTCCCGCTCCACCGCGGCCGCGGCGGCCGCCATCCACCGCCGGAAGGCGTCCGCGTCCAGCATCGCGCTCACCGTCCCCACCGCAGCGCCGGGGTGCTCACCGGCGCGTCCCACCACCGCAGCAGCTCCTCGTCGGCCCGGCACAGCGTCACCGAGCAGCCCGCCATGTCCAGCGAGGTGACGTAGTTGCCGACCAGCGTCCGCGCCACCGGCACCCCGCGCTCGCCCAGCACCCGCTGCACCTCGGCGTTGAAGCCGTACAGCTCCAGCAGCGGGGTCGCGCCCATGCCGTTCACCAGCGCCAGCACCGGCCCGCCCGGGGGCAGGTCCGCCAGCACCGCGTCCACTGCCAGGTCCGCGATCTCCCCGGACGTCATCATGGGGCGGCGCTCCCGCCCCGGCTCGCCGTGGATGCCGATGCCCAGCTCCAGCTCCCCGGCCGGCAGGTCGAACGACGCGGAGCCCTTGGCCGGCGTGGTCACCGCGCCCAGCGCCACCCCGAAGCTGCGCGAGACGGCGTTGACCTGCCGCCCGATGGCCTCCACCCGCTCCAGCGGGGCGCCCGCCTCGGCCGCCGCCCCGGCGATCTTCTCCACGAACAGCGTCGCCCCCGTGCCGCGCCGCCCCGCCGTGTACAGGCTGTCCGACACCGCGACGTCGTCGTCCACCAGCACCTTGCCGATCCGCACGCCCTCGTCCTCGGCCAGCTCGGCCGCCATGTCGAAGTTGAGCACGTCCCCGGTGTAGTTCTTCACCACGAACAGCACCCCGTGGCCGCTGTCCACCGCGGCCGCGGCCCGCACCATCTGGTCCGGCACCGGACTGGTGAACACCTCGCCCGGACACGCCGCCGCCAGCATCCCCGGCCCGACGAACCCGGCGTGCAGCGGCTCATGGCCGCTGCCACCGCCGGACACCAGCGCCACCTGCCCGGCCACCGGCGCGTCCCGCCGCACCACCACCCGGTTCTCCACGTCGACGGTCAGCTCGGGATGCGCGGCCGCGATCCCGCGCAGCGCATCGGCGACCACGGTCTCCGGAACGTTGATCAGCATCTTCAACGGTGTCTCCTCGCCACGTCGGCCTGCCGGCTTCGCTGACAGGCTTTCATCATCCGCCATGGGCCCGTCGGCCGCACCGCCTGCCGGACGCGCGGCCGCCCTCCCCGTCCACCGCCGCCTCGATCCGCCCGGCGCGCACCACCGCGGCCGGCACGGCCCGGCCCTGCCGCCGCCGCTCCCCCTCGTGGAGGAGCTGCGGCTAACCCTGCGCGGGCCTCATCCGACCGTGCGGGGTCGGCCGGTAGGTCAGCTCCTGGACGTGACCGTCCAGCGTCCGGCTCCCCACCAGCTCCAGGTCGAAGTCGGCCGCGCCCCCGAACACCGGGTCCAGCCCGCTCTGCCCGGTGATCACGGGGAACAGAGTCACCTGGACCCGGTCGACCAGACCGGCCGCCATCAGCGCCCGGTTCATCGACAGGCTGCCGTGCGAGCGCAACGGCGTGTCGGACTCCTCCTTCAACCGTGCGACGACGTCGACGGCGTCCCCGCTCGCCACCCGGGCGTCCGGCCAGTCCAGCGGCTCCCTCAGGGTCGTCGAGACCACGGTCGCCGGCAGCCGCCACATCCGGGTGACCCACGGATCGCGCACGTCGGACTCCTCGGTGCTCTGCGCCAGCATCCGCGCGAACGCCCGGTAGGTGGTCGCACCGAACACCATCCGCTGCTCCTCCTCGTACAGCCCGAGGCGATGCGCGAGCAGCTCGGGGCCCTGCTTCCCCCAGTACCCGGTCCAGTCCCCGCCGGCGGCCCCGAAGCCGTCGAGACTGGAGAAGACGTCGAAGGTGTAGGTGGCGGTCATGGCGCGGTCCTTGCCTTGAGGGGGCGGCGCACGTGCGCCGTGCGTCGTGCTCAAGGGTGGACCGCGCCAGGCGGCGGGACTCATCGGCCGGCGGCGGCCGGCCCCGAGCGCGGGCTACGTGAAGCTCTTGGGCAGGCCGGGCGGGTTGATCTCGGACTTCTCCACGGCCTCGGCGGACAGGCCCCAGCGCCCCAGCACCTTCGCGTAGGCGCCGTTGCCGATGACCTCGTTGAGCGCGGCGGTGATCGGCTCGGCCAGCCCGCTGTCCTTGCGGGTGGCGGCCGCGATGAGCCCTTGCAGGCCGTCGCCCGCGCCGGAGAGGGTGCCGGCGATCTCGCTCCTGCCGGTGGCGGCCACCCGGTACGCGGCGCTCGGACCGGGGCCGAGGTACAGCTCGACGCGGCCGGAGTCCAGGGCCAGATAGACGTCGGAGGCGTCCTTGTAGTACTTGATGTCGACCGGCTCCAGGCCGGCCTTCTCGGCCTGCCGGTTCCAGTCCAGCAGGATCTTCTCCTGGTTGGTGCCGGAGTCCACGGCCACCGTCCGGCCGGCGACGTCCCGGAAGCCGTCGATCTCCAGCCCGCTGCCCTTCTTCGCCTGGAACGCCACCTCGTCCTTGCGGTAGGTGGCGAAGTCGTACTTCTCCTTGCGCTCCTCGGTCACCGTGATGTTGTTGAAGACGACGTCGTACTTGGCGGCGTCCACGCCGACGAAGATGTTCTCCCAGGACACGGCCGTGAACTCCGGCTCCAGACCGAGGGTGTCGGCGACCAGGTGGGCGATGTCGACCTCGACGCCGATGCGGGTCCTGTCGTCGGTGGCGTGGAAGACCAGGGGCGGCGAGCCGTCGGCGGAGTTGACGATCTCCAGGGAGCCTCTCCTGCGGATCGCCTCCGGCACCCTGGCCGCGATGGCGTCGACCTTCGGTGTGGTGACCCGTATCCGGTCGGGGCTGTTGTCGATCGTCACGGACGTCCCCGATCCGTCCCCGGCCGCCACCTCGGTGGTGGCCCCGCCGGTCGGATTGGCGCAGGCGCCCAGGAGGAGTGCGGCGGCGAGCCCGGCGGCGGTCGCGGCGGTACGGCGGGTGTTCACGGTCGTTTCTCCTTGGCGGATGACGGGACGAGGGCGGGGGTGGCGGTTCACAGGACCTTGGCGAGGAAGGCTCTGGTCCGCGGATGGCGGGGGTCGTTTAGCACGGCCGCGGGCGGGCCCTGCTCCACGACCACGCCGCCGTCCATGAAGACCACGGTGTCGGCGACCTCGCGGGCGAAGCCGATCTCGTGGGTGACGACGACCATCGTGGTGCCGCTCGCGGCCAGGTCCTTGATGACGTCGAGGACCTCGCCGACCAGCTCCGGGTCGAGGGCGGAGGTGGGCTCGTCGAAGAGCAGCACCTTCGGCTCCAGGGCGAGGGCGCGGGCGATGGCCACCCGCTGCTGCTGGCCGCCGGAGAGCTGCCGGGGGTAGGCGCCGGCCTTGTCGGCGAGGCCGACCCGCTCCAGCAGCGCGCGGGCCGTCCGCTCGGCCTGACCGCGCGGGCGGCGCAGCGCGGAGACCGGGGCCTCCACGAGGTTCTCCAGGGCGGTGAGGTGAGGGAAGAGGTTGAAGTCCTGGAAGACGAAACCGATGTGGGTGCGCTGCCGCAGGACGTCCCGCTCCCTCAGCTCGTGCAGCCTGCCCCGGGACCTGCGGTAGCCGATCAGCTCGCCGTCGATGCTGACCCAGCCGCCGTCGGCCCGCTCCAGGCGGTTGATGGTCCGCAGCAGGGTGGACTTGCCGGAGCCGGACGGGCCGAGGACCGCGGCGACCTCGCCGGCGCGCACCCGCAGGTCGACGCCGCGCAGCACCTCCAGTGGGCCGAAGCTCTTGCGGACGCCCCGGACGTCGATCATGGGCACGGCCTCGCTCACGGCCTCTCCTTCCGAAGTGAGCGGCGCCCCGCGGCGCGCCCGCGGCCGGCCCCGCGGGCGTAGCGGCGCTCGACGTGGAACTGGGCCACCGACAGGAGGGTGGTGAGCAGGACGTACCAGGCGGTGGCGACCATCAGCAGCGGGATGACCCGGCCGTTGCGGCCGTAGACCACCTGCACCTGGTAGAACAGCTCGCCGATGGCCATCACGTACACCACCGAGGTGCCCTTGAGCAGGCCGATGACCTCGTTGCCCGCGGTGGGCAGGATGGTCCGCATGGCCTGCGGCAGCACGATGCGGCGGATCTGCCGCAGCCGCGGGATGCCGAGCGCGGCGGCGGCCTCCAGCTGCCCGTGCCCGACCGAGAGCACCCCGCCGCGCACGATCTCGGCAGCGTACGCGGCCTGGTGCAGGGAGAGCCCGATGAGCGCCGCCCCGATGGTGCCCACCAGGGCGTTGCCGTCCACCGACCAGAAGACCGGGCCGAACGGGATGCCGACGCCCAGCTCCCGGTACAACGCACCGAGGTTGAACCAGAACACGAGCTGGACGATCATCGGGATGGAGCGGAAGACCCAGACGTAGGACCAGGCGACGGTCCGCAGCAGCGGGTTGCGCGAGAGCCGCATGAAGGCGAGCACGGCGCCCAGCAGGAAGCCCAGCACGGTGGCGCAGGCGGTGAGCTGGAGCGTCACCAGCACGGCCTGCACGATGGTCTCCGACAGCACGTAGTCGGCGAAGACGTGCCACTCCCAGACCGGGTTGGTGACCAGGCCGTGCGCGAACTGGGCGACCAGCACGGCGACGACCGAGGCGGCGGCCCAGCGCCCGTAGTGGCGTACCGGCACCACGCGCAGCGCGGCGAGGTCCTCGGCCGGGTCCGGGGGCCGGCCCCCGGGCGGCGCGGGCAGCGGATCCGGCGGGGCGAGCGGGGCCGTGGTGTCGCTCACCGGCCGGCCCCCGGGGCGTCGGCGAGCCGCTCCTCGAAGGGCAGCGGACCGCCGGCGACCGCCGGATCGGCCCCGGCGTTCCGCAGCGCGGTGCACCCGGCCGGCAGGCACCGCGCGCGGCCCGCGGGCCGGCGCTGACCGGTGGTCGGGACCCGGGCGCATCCGACGGCGGCCGCCGCGCGCTCCGACTCGGCGACGACCGGTCCGGCCGACCGCCGCCGGCGGGCGCGGTGCCTGCGGATCGGCTTCGGCTCGGCGGCGCCCGCGCCGAGGCGGCGGCAGGCGCCACCGGCGACCGGATCGCCGGCCTCCGGCAGCAGGGCCGGCAGCCCGCCGCACGGTGCGGGCTGCCGGCCGGAGGC
>NZ_PVLV01000077.1 GCF_002982015.1 Streptomyces solincola | reverse complement strand
GCATTCCCGGCCCCGTCTCCCCGCCCCGGGGGCCGGGAATGCCGCGCCGCGGTGGCGGTGTTGTTGCTGACGACACGAGGAGGAGCGGTAATCGTGCTGGATCCGCAGGACTTGTACGCATGGGAGCCGAAGGGGCTGGCCGCCGTCGACATGGCGCTCGCCCAGGAGTCGGCCGGACTGGTCATGCTCTACCACTTCGACGGATACATCGACGCGGGGGAGACCGGCGAGCAGATCGTCGAGACCCTGCTCGACTCGCTGCCGCACCAGGTCGTCGCCCGCTTCGACCACGACCGGCTCGTGGACTACCGGGCCCGCCGTCCGCTCCTCACCTTCCGCCGCGACCGCTGGACGGCGTACGAGACGCCCGCCATCGAGGTCCGCCTGGTGCAGGACGCCACCGGCGCGCCCTTCCTGCTGCTGTCCGGGCCCGAACCGGACGTCGAGTGGGAGCGCTTCGCCGTCGCCGTACGGCAGGTCGTGGAACGCCTCGGGGTCCGGCTGTCGGTCAACTTCCACGGCATCCCGATGGGCGTCCCGCACACCCGCCCGGTCGGCCTCACCCCGCACGGCAACCGCACCGACCTCGTCCCCGGCCACCGCAGCCCGTTCGACGAGGCGCAGGTGCCCGGCAGCGCCGAGGCCCTGGTCGAGTACCGCCTGATGGAGGCCGGGCACGACGTCCTCGGCGTCGCCGCCCACGTACCGCACTACATCGCCCGCTCCTCCTACCCGGACGCCGCCCTCACCGCCGTCGAGGCCGTCACCGCCGCCACCGGCCTGGTCCTGCCCAGCGTCGCGCACACCCTGCGCACCCAGGCGCAGCTCACCCAGACCGAGATCGAGCGCCAGATCGGCGAGGGCGACGAGGAGCTGGTCGCCCTCGTCCAGGGCCTTGAGCACCAGTACGACGCGGTCGCCGGCGCGGAGACCCGGGGCAACCTCGTGGCGGAGCCGGTGGACCTGCCCTCCGCGGACGAACTGGGCCGCGAGTTCGAGCGCTTCCTCGCCGAGCGCGAGGGCGACCTGTGACGAGGGCCGCCCGGCCGGGGGCCGCCCGCCGGGTCCGTACCGGGCGCGTCTAGGCTTCAGGCCATGCTGAAGGTGGGACTGACCGGCGGGATCGGCGCCGGCAAGAGCGAGGTGTCGGGGCTGCTCGTCTCCTACGGCGCCCTCCTGGTGGACGCGGACCGCATCGCGCGCGAGGTGGTCGAGCCGGGCACGCCCGGGCTGGCCGCCGTCGTGGCGGAGTTCGGCCCGCAGGTGCTCACCGCGCAGGGCGCGCTCGACCGGCCGAAGCTCGGCGCGATCGTGTTCGCCGACGCCGGCAGGCTGGCCGCGCTCAACGCCATCGTGCACCCCCTGGTGCGTGACCGGACCGCCGAACTGGAGGCGGCCGCCGGTCCCGGCACGGTCGTCGTCAACGACGTACCGCTGCTCACCGAGAACGGCCTCGCCCCCCTCTACGACCTGGTCGTGGTGGTCGACGCCCGGCCCGAGACCCAGCTCGAACGCCTGGTGAAGCTGCGCGGGATGACCGAGGAGGACGCCCGCGCCCGGATGGCCGCCCAGGCCACCCGCGAGGAGCGCCTCGCCGTCGCCGACGTCGTCATCGACAACGACGGGCCGCGCGAAGCCCTGGAACCCCAGGTCCGCGAGGTGTGGGCGCAGCTCGCCGAGCGGGCGGCCGGCGCCTGAGAGGCGGCGGCTGAAGGGAAGCCGCCTGGTCTCAGCCGCGTTCGGCGGGCGGCGGGCCGGGGAACCGCGCGGCCGCCACGTACTCCGGCTTCGGGTCCAGCGCGGCGGCCAGCCGGAAGTGCCGCAGCGCCCGCTCGGAGCGTCCGGAACGCTCGTAGGTGCGGGCCAGCGCGAAATGCGCGAAGGCGTTGTCCGGCTCGCGCTCCAGCACCAGCTCGAACTCCAGCTCCGCGGGACGCAACTGGGCGGCGGCGAAGAAGGCGCGGGCGCGCAGCAGGCGGGCCGCGGTGTTCTCGGGGTGGGCCGCGATCACCGAGTCGAGCAGCTTGACGGCGCCGCGCGGATCACGGGCGGCGAGCAGTTGCTCGGCCGCGCGGAAGTCGATGACATGGGTATCCGGATTCGTCTCGGGCACGCTGCGTCCTTCCGCCGACTACGGCTGTCCAACGCCGCCGGCGCCGGACCCATTCCCGAAAGCGCCGCCGCCCCCTCACCGGCCGCCGCCCGGGCCCCGCGGCTCGGGCGGCTGGTACGGCGGAACGTCCCGGCCCGGCTGGTAGTGCGCGCCCTGGCGGATCCGGGCCACGACCACCGCCGCGTCCGCCGCGGCGAACGCCGCCAGCACGCCGCAGGCCACCGCCCACCCGGTCTGCCCGAGCAGCACGAAGGCCACCGTTCCGCCGACCGCCCACAGCAGGCCCCACAGGCTCAGGACGAGCCGGGTGCGCAGCGGGCTGCGCGCGGTGATCGGTTCACTGCCGGTACGTCGCATGATCTGCTCCCTGGCGCTCCGGGTACCCCTGCGCGCCTCGCTCTCACCGGTCGGGACGCCGGCCGTCGGCGATTGTCAGACCCCCGCCGTAAGGTCGGAGACCGTGGACGGATCACGACCGGACCGTCGTGCCCGGACCGTCGTGCCCGGACCGTCGTGAGCTGTGTGGAGGGAGGAGGTGGACGGCCATGGAGCCGCGTGAGCCGGCGGACGCCGGGGGTGGAGGGGCCGCGCCCCCGCGGTCGTGCGCCGCGGTCTTCCTCCCGGCGGCCCTGCCCCGGCAGGGCCGGGTCGCCTTCTGGTCGCCGGAGGGCCACCCGCTCCCGCCGTCCGACGACGGGCCCGCCCCCGGCACGATCACCGTGACGCGCCTGGACGGCGACGGCGAGGTGCGCGCCCACGACGTGCCGGCGCTGCTGCTGCCGGTCGCCGAGGCGCTGGAGCCGCTGGTGGCCGCCCGGCACGACCCGGCCGCCCACCCGGCGGCCGCCTGCTGGGGCGCCGCCGCGCTGCACGCCCTGCACCTCGCCGCGCGCGGGAGGCTGCTGCCCGGCCTCGCGGCGGGCGACCTGGACGCCTGGCGGGCCGGTCCGCTGGACGCCGACGACATCGCCCACCTGCGCGCCGTCGCCGCCGCCATGCCCTTCGAGGCGCATGCCGTGCCCGTCCCCGGGCGGACCCCGCCGCACCTCCCCGAGCCGGAGGCCCTGGTCCGCGCCTTCCTGGACGCCGTGGCCGACACCCTGCCGCGTACGCCGGCCGCCGCGCACGCCGCCGGCGCGCCGTTCGCCGCCACCGAGCCGCAGCACCTGCCCCGGGCCCGGGCCTGGGCGGCCGAGACGGCGGCCGGGATGGACGCCGGGGTGCGGATCTCGCTCCGCCTGGACCTGACCGGTTGGGAGCTGTTCGACACCGGCGGAGCAGACGGGGGCGGGGACGGGGACGAGGAGGGGGCCGGCCGTGCGGCCGCGGCCGCGCTGTTGCAGATCCACAGCCTGGCCGACCCCAGCCTGGTCACCGACGCGCCACGGCTGTGGTCCGGCGAGGCGGACGAGCGGTTCGGGCCGCGCGCCCGGATCGACGCCGTCCTCGCGCTGCGCCGCGCCGCCCGCGTCTGGCCGCCGCTCGGCCGGCTCCTGGAGCGGGCGCTGCCCGACGTGCTGTCGCTCACCGAGCACGAGCTGTACGAGCTGCTGGGCCCCGCCGCGGCGAGACTGGCCGCCGCCGGGGTGGCCGTGCACTGGCCGCGGGACCTGGCCCGCTCGCTGACCGCCACCGCCGTCGTCCGGTCCGCCCCGGGATCGGCCACCGACGGCACCGCCTTCTTCGACAGCACCGAGCTGCTGCGCTTCGACTGGCAGGTGGCGCTGGACGGCGATCCGCTGACCACCCGCGAGATGGACGAGCTGGCCGAGGCGCACCGCCCGATCGTGCGGCTGCGCGACCAGTGGGTGGTGGTCGACCCCGATCTGGTCCGCAAGGCGCGCAAGCGCGAGCTGGGCCTGCTGGAGCCGGTTGACGCGCTGGCCGTCGCCCTGACCGGCGCCGCCGAGGTGGACGGCGAGCGTGTGGACGCCGTCCCGGTGGGCGCGCTGGCCCGGCTGCGGGACAGGCTGGCCGCCCCGCCCGCCGGGAC
>NZ_PVLV01000076.1:10416-10540 GCF_002982015.1 Streptomyces solincola | reverse complement strand
GGCCCGGGGCCCGGGGACGCCGGGACGTCGGAGGGTGGTGGGGCGCATGGGGTCGTACGGGTCGTACGCGTACCGGGGCGGCGAGCGGTCGTTGACCGGGCTGCTGACGGCCGCGATGGCGTTG
>NZ_PVLV01000076.1:0-10396 GCF_002982015.1 Streptomyces solincola | reverse complement strand
ATGCCCGCGCCGGACGGCGCCGCCGCCCCGGCGCCGGGGCGGGCGGCGTCCGTCCCGCGCGGGCATGTGGCCTGGCTGTCGGCGTTCTCGCTGTTCCTGGGGGCCGGGGTGGCGTCGGTGAACACCTACCTCTCGCTCTTCGGCGACCGGGAGCTGGGCCTCGGACCGACCGCGGCCGCGGCCCTGGTGGCGGTGCTCGGCGCGGTCGGCGTCGCGGGGCGGGTCGGCTGGTCCAAGGCCGCCCGCCCGGGCCGGGCGGAGTGGCTGCCGGCGCTGCTGGCGGCCGGCGCGGTCGGCTCGGCGCTGCTGCTGGTCGCCTCGGCGCACGCGGCGTGGCTGGTGTGGGCGGCGGCGGTGGCCTTCGGGGTGTTCGCCGTCTCGGCGAACGCGGTGTCCATGGTGCTGGTGGTCCAGCGGGCCTCACCGGGCCGGGCGGGGGCCGACTCGTCCCTGGTCGCCGCCGGCTTCTTCGCCGGGTTCGCGGTCGGGCCGCCGCTGTTCGGGCTGCTCGCCCAGAGCGGCCGCTATCCGGCCGGCTGGCTGCTGGTCGCCGCCGAGTTCACGGTCGCGGGCGCGGTGGCGTACGCCTGGGCGCTGCGCGACCGACGGGCGGCGGGGTCTCCTACGGGGTCGGGGACGGGGTCCCGGCCCGTCTCTTCGGCGTAGCCACGAGCCGGGCGGCGGCGGCCCAGGCCCTAGAGTGCGCAGGTGCCCTCGTACAGCATCGGACAGGCCGCCCGCATCCTGAACGTCAGCCCGGAGACCGTACGCAGATGGGCGGACGGCGGGCGGCTGCGGATGGACCGGGACAAGGCCGGCAACCGGGCGATCGACGGCGCCGGGCTCGCGGCGTTCGCCACCGAACGGGCCCGCGGCGTCCACCAGGTCCCGGACAGCGTCGTCACCTCCGTGCGCAACTTCTTCCCCGGGATCGTCACCGGCGTCGTGGTGGACGAGGTGGCCGCCCGGGTCGAGGTGCAGTGCGGGCCGCACCGGGTGGTGTCCGTGGTGACCCGCGAGGCGGTGGAGGAGCTGGGCATCGAGGTGGGCGTCACGGTGACCGCCCGGGTGAAGTCCACCAGCGTCCACATCGACCTGCCCTGAGGCCGACCTGCCCTGAGGCCGGCCCGCCCTGAGGCCGACGTGCCCTGAGGCCGGGTCGCGGGCGGGCTCAGCGGCAGAGCAGCGCCGCGTACAGGTCCAGCTTGTCGTCCAGCTTGGTCAGGTCGCGGCCGGTCAGCGCCTGGATGCGCTGGATGCGGTAGTGCACCGTGTTGACGTGCAGGTGCAGCGCCTCCGCGGTGCGCGCCCAGGAGCAGTTGTGGGCGAGGAACACCTCCAGGGTCCGCAGCAGGATGGCGTGCGCGGAGGAGTCCTGGTCGCCGAGCGGCCCCAGGGTGCGCTCGGCGAAGGTCTCGCGGACCCCGGCGGGCACCCCGGCCAGCAGGGTTGCGAGC
Source organism: Streptomyces solincola (assembly GCF_002982015.1). Taxonomy (GTDB): domain Bacteria; phylum Actinomycetota; class Actinomycetes; order Streptomycetales; family Streptomycetaceae; genus Streptomyces; species Streptomyces solincola. Next base: position 8,939 of record NZ_PVLV01000076.1, on the reverse strand, counting down.
GACGACAGCTCGTCCCCCGCAGTCACGCACCCCGCGCCCGGTCCCAGCACCCGGGCCGCGTCGCGCGCGTAACGGGCCTGCGCCAGGGCCGCGGGCAGCGCGGCGGCGGCCGCCGCGGGCACGCTGAGCCCCGCGTGCAGCGGGACGACCGGGCGGGCGGCCAGCACCAGCGGCCACAGCGCGGCGAGCCGGGCCGGTTCCGCGCCGGCCGCGTCCGGGTCGCACCGCACCACCGCGACCACCTCCCCGCGCTCGGCCGGCGCGACCGCGTAGCCGACCGGGTCCAGGTACGCCAGCACCTCGGCCAGCGCCCCCTCGGCGGCCACCGGCCGGGCGGGTCCGCCCGCGCCCTGGTCCGCCCGCGCGACGGCCGCCGCGCCCTCGGCGAGCGCCTCCGCCTCCGTCCACGCGCCCGCCGGCGCCCCCACCCGCCACTGCGCGCCCGCGCCCGCTTCCGTACGCGTCTGCGCGCGCGCCGCCTCGGTGCGCGCCTCACCGGGGCCGGCCGGGTCGGTCTGCGCCGCGGGCGGCCACGGCTCCGGGTCCGCCGCCTCCGCGACCAGCAGCCGGTACGGACCGGTCGTCGGCAGCCCGGCCGCGGCGAGCGCGGCGTCCAGGGCCTCCGGGTCGGGCGCGCCCGACGCCAGTAGCCGCACCAGTTCGGCGGCCGCCCGGCGGCGGGCCGTGCCGCGGACGCCGAGCACCCGGCGGTAGCGGCCCAGCACGTCGGCGATCTCGTGCAGCGCCCGCGGCGGGACCTCCACGCCGCCGGGCACATGCAGGTACCAGGTGTCGTAGGCGGTGGCCGCCTCGTCCGGCACCCGCAGGGTGGTCCCCTCCGTGCCGGAGCCGCCGTGCGGGGCCCGTACGACCGCGGCGGCCCGGTCCGGCGGCAGCGGCTGCGCGCCGGGGGTGCGGGCCACCGTCCGCCCGGTGGCGGTCAGGACGCAGCCGGGCAGCGACCCGAGGTGCGCGAAGGCGCTCCGCAGCAGCTCGCCGGGGCCGGCGCCCTGGTCGACCAGCTTGTCCAGTTCGCCGCGCAGGGTGCCGGGCAGGGCGTGGTGGGTGCTCGGCCGGCGGCTGAGGTCGCCCCACTGGCGCAGGTAGACCGCCTCGGTGACGGCCCGGAAGGTGGTGCGGGCGGGCACCGCGAGCAGCGCCACCCGGTGGTCGCGGCAGGAGGCGGCCAGCTCGGCGGGGACCTCGCCGTGCGTCTCCTCGCCGGCGAGGAGCGCCGACACCTCCGCCGTGCGCAGCGCCGAGACGAACCGGTCGATCTTGTCGCGCCCGTCGCCGGGGGCCCACCAGACCAGCCCGCTCAGCACGATCTCGCCGCGTTGCAGGAAGCGCGCCGGGTCCTCCAGGTCGGTGGCGGTGACCCCGCCGATCTCACGGGTCAGCAGTTCCCTCTCGGCCCAGACCAGGTCGAGCTCCAGACCGTGGAGCTGGAGCAGGTGTCCGACGTGCATGCTCTGTCTCCTTGCGCCGTGCAACCCCCGTCATGCCTCTCATTCACCAGGTGAAAGTGGCCTCCTGGATGGTAGATGCCAGGTGAGAATCGGGGAAGGGCTGTTGGTGGTTCGCCCAGGGGCGGCCGGTTCCGGTCGTCCGATTCCGTGTTCCAGCCCAGTCGTCCGCGGCCCCGCGCCGCGCTTCACTGAGGGGGTCCGGCGCCGGACGCCGGCACCTGGCCGGAATCGGTACGTACGGCGCCGGACTCCGGCCACCACGGGCCGGACGGCAGCGTCAGCCCGAACGGGGCGGGGAGCCCATGGACCTGAACACGATCACCGAGGTGCGCGACGCCCGGCGGGCCGGCCCCTGGCGGCCCGGCGACGCCTGGCTGGGCGGCGGCACCTACCTCTTCTCCGAACCGCAGCCGCACCTGCGCCGGCTGGTCGACCTCAGCCGGATGGGCTGGCAGCCGCTGACCCTGCTGCCGGACGGCGCCCTGGAGATCGCGGCCACCTGCACCATCGCCGAACTCTCCCGCCACGGACGCAAGACGGCGGCCCCCGCCGCCGGACTGGTCGAGCAGTGCTGCCGGGCCTTCCTCGCCTCGTTCAAGATCTGGCACACGGCCACCGTCGGCGGCAACCTCTGCAACGCGCTGCCCGCGGGTCCGATGATCTCGCTGACCGCCGCGCTGGACGCGGACTGCCTGCTGCGCGCCCAGGACGGCGCCCTGCGCCGGGTCGCTGCCGCCGACTTCGTCACCGGCGCGGGGCGCACGGTCCTCGCCGAGGGCGAGCTGCTGCGCTCGGTCACCGTCCCGGCCCGCGCGCTGGCCTCCCGTACCGCCTTCCGGCAGGCCAGCATCTACGGGCTCGGCCGCTCCGCCGCCCTGGTCATCGGGGCGCTGGACCCGGTGGACGGCTCGCTGGCGGTGACCGTGACCGCCGCGACCGTACGGCCCGTCCGGCTCTGGTTCCCGCTGCCGCCGGACGCGGCCGGGCTGCGCCGCGCACTGGCGGCCGAGACCTGCGAGGCGGACTGGTTCGACGACATCCACGGGCTGCCCGAGTGGCGGCGGCACATGGCCTTCCGGTACGCCGAGGAGGTCCGCCGCGAGCTGACGGAAGCCCCCGCGCAGGGCCGGAAGGGCGGCAGTCGATGAGCTTCGCGATCGAGGTCAACGGGCGGGCGCACGGCGAGGAGCCGCGAGCCGGCCAGTGCCTGCGCACCTATCTGCGCGAACGCGGCTGGTTCGGGGTGAAGAAGGGCTGCGACGCCGGGGACTGCGGCGCCTGCACCGTCCACGTGGACGGCCGCCCGGTGCACAGTTGCGTCTACCCGGCGGTCCGCGCCGAGGGCCGGGCGGTCACCACCGTCGAGGGGCTGTGCGGCTCGGGCGGCGGCCCGCAGGGAGCAGCGGTGGGCGAACTCCACCCCGTGCAGCAGAGGTTCCTGGACGCTCAGGGCTTCCAGTGCGGCTTCTGCACAGCCGGCTTCCTGATGACCACGGCCGCCCTGGAGGCCGAGCGCGGCACCGAGGACGACGACGGCAAGCTGGCGGACCTGCCGCGCGCCTTCAAGGGCAACATCTGCCGCTGCACCGGCTACCGGGCCATCGAGGACGCCGTACGCGGGGTGCGGCACACCGAGCGGCCCGCGGCCGGCGCGGCCGTGGGCCGGAAGGTCGGCGCGCCCGCCGGGCCGCTGGTGGTCACCGGCGCCGCCCGCTACACCTTCGACGTCGAGGTCCCCGGGCTGCTGCACATGAAGCTGCTGCGCTCCCCGCACCCGCACGCCCGGATCACCGCCGTCGACACCTCGGCCGCCCTGCGGGTGCCCGGCGTGGTCGCCGTCCTCACCCACGAGGACGCCCCGGACCGGCTGTACTCCTCCGCCCGGCACGAGCACCCGGGCGAGGACCCGGACGACACCCGCGTACTGGACAGCGTCGTCCGCTTCGTGGGACAGCGCGTCGCCGCCGTGGTCGCGCAGAGCGAGGCAGCGGCCGAGGAGGGCTGCCGGCGGATCGAGGTGGCCTACGAGCAACTGCCCCACGTCACAGACTCGGAGGAGGCCATGCGGCCCGGCGCGCCCGCCCTGCACGGCGACAAGGGCGCAGCCGAGCGGATCCCCCGCCCGGAGGCCAACGTGGCCGGCGAGGTGCACGGCGAGGTCGGCGACGTGGCGGCCGGCTTCGCCGAGGCGGACGTCGTCCACGAGGAGACCTTCCAGACCCAGCGGGTGCAGCACGCCAGCCTGGAGACGCACGGCTGCGTGGCCTGGTTCGAGCCCGGGGAGTCCGGCGGCGAGCGGCTGACCGTGCGCTCCTCAAGCCAGACGCCGTTCCTCACCCGCCGGGCGCTGTGCGCGCTGTTCGACCTGCCGGAGGAGGACGTCCGGGTGGTGGCCGGCCGGGTCGGCGGCGGCTTCGGCGGCAAGCAGGAGATGCTCACCGAGGACATCGTCACCCTGGCCGCGCTGAGGCTGCGCCGGCCGGTGAAGCTGGAGTTCACCCGCGCCGAGCAGTTCCACGGGACCACCACCCGCCACCCGTTCAAGGTCACCGTCAAGGCCGGCGCCCGCGCCGACGGCACGCTGACCGCACTCCAGATGCGGGTGGTCTCCAACACCGGGGCGTACGGCAACCACGGCCCGGGGGTGATGTTCCACAGCGTCGGCGAGTCCTTCGCCGTCTACCGCGCCCCGCACAAGAAGGTCGACGCCTACGCCGTCTACACCAACTGCGTGCCGGCCGGCGCGTTCCGCGGCTACGGCCTCGGCCAGGTGGTCTTCGCCCTGGAGTCGGTGATGGACGAGCTGGCCCGCCGGCTGGGCCTGGACCCGCTGGTGATCCGCGAGCGCAACGCCATCCGCCCCGGCGACCACATGGTCAGCCCGGTCGGCGAGGAGGAGGAAGACCTCCACCTGGCCTCCTACGGCCTGGACCAGTGCATGGCGGTGGTGCGCCGGGCGCTGGCGGAGGACGTGAGCGCCGCCGGGGCGCCGGAGGGCTGGCTGGTCGGCCAGGGCAGCGCGATCGCCATGATCGCCACCGCCCCGCCGGGCGGCCACTACGCCGACGCCCGGGTCTCCCTGCTGCCCGACGGCTCCTACGACGTGGCCGTGGGGACGGCGGAGTTCGGCAACGGCACCACCACCGTCCACCAGCAGCTCACCGCCCAGGCGCTGGCCACCACCGAGGACCGGGTCGTCATCCGCCAGTCCGACACCGACGTGGTCCGCCACGACACCGGCGCCTTCGGCTCGGCCGGCACCGTCGTCGCCGGCAAGGCGGTGCACATCGCCGCCGGCGCGCTGGCCGAGCGGCTGCGCACCTACGCCGCCCGGTACACCGGCGTGGCCCGGCACCTGTGCGTGCTGGGCGCCGAGGCGGTGGACTGCGCGGGCCGCACGGTGACGCTGAAGGAGCTGTACGAGGCGGCGCGGGCGAACGGCGACGCCGAGGAGACGGCCGCCGAGGGGCACTGGGGCGGCACCCCGCGCTCGGTGGCGTTCAACGCCCAGTGGTTCCGCCTCGCGGTGGACCCGGACACCGGCGAGATCCGCATCCTGCGCAGTGTGCACTCGGCCGACGCGGGCGTGGTGATGAACCCGATGCAGTGCCGCGGCCAGGTGGAGGGCGGCGTCGCGCAGGCGCTCGGCGCGACCCTCTTCGAGAACGTCCGCGTCGACGAGCGCGGCGAGGTGACCACCGCCGCCTTCCGCCGCTACCGGCTGCCGCAGTACGCCGACGTCCCCCGCACCGAGGTGCACTTCACCGAGACCCACGACCCGCTCGGGCCGCTGGGCGCGAAGTCGATGAGCGAGAGCCCGTTCAACCCGGTCGCCCCCGCCTTCGCCAACGCCCTGCGGGACGCCACCGGCATCCGCTTCACCGAACTGCCGGTCACCCGGGACCGGGTGTGGCGGGCGATGGCCCGGGCGGCCGGGACGCTTCCCGTGGACGGCCTCCTGGGAGATCCCGAGGAGTGAGACGTCTCGGCGGATGTGACCGGAAACGCGCGCCGGTTCTTCGTAGCAAGCTCACAAATGCCAACCCTTCACCCCCTTTCGGATGGCACACGAGGTTGGGCGCGGCCGGGCCCGGGTAATCCCCGCCCAGCCGCGCCCGGCACACCGCCGCGGCCGCCGTCCGGAGGGGAACTTCGATGACCCGCACCTCCACCGCCCTCACCGCCGCCCGCGCCTCCACCGCCCTCACCGCCCACCGCGCCTCCGGGTCCGCCCGGTCCTTCCGCGTGCACGGGGAGGTCGCCGAGCCGCTGACCCTCACCGCCGCCGAGCTGCGCGCCCGCTGGCCCGAGCACCGCGCCGAGGTCGTCTTCCAGTGCGCGCAGAGCGGCCCGCGCCGGCACACCTTCCAGGGCCCGCTGCTGCGCGAGGTGCTGACCGCCGCCGAGCCCTGCTTCGATCCGCGCCGCCGCAAGCACCGCTCCCGTTTCCTGGTGGCGGTCGGCGGCGGGGACGGCCACCACACCGTGCTCTCCTGGGCCGAGATCGACGCCGACTTCGGGGCCGCGCCGCTGCTGCTGGCCACCCGGATAGACGGCCGCGACCTGGACGCCGACGGCTGCCAGCTCGTGGTCCCCACCGACCACTGCGGCGCCCGGTACGTCAGCGCCGTCACCGGCATCTGGGTCGGCGCGTGCGGGCGGGACGGCGCCCCGCCCGCCGCCGGCGACGCCTGACGCCCCCGCCTCCCCGGTCGCCGCGGCCCGTGGCCGATACTGGCCGTATGCGGATCTCAGCCAGAGCGGACTACGCGGTACGGGCCGCCCTGCTGCTCGCCTGCGGGGAGGCGAAGGGCTCCCCGCTGAAGGCGGAGGCGATCGCCGAGGCCCAGGACATCCCGCACAAGTTCCTTGAGGGCATCCTCAACGACATGCGGCGCGGCGGACTGGTCGTCAGCCAGCGCGGGGTGAACGGCGGCTACAAGCTGGCCCGGCCCGCCGACGGTATCAGCATCGCGGACGTGGTGCGCGCGGTGGACGGCCCGCTGGTGTCGGTACGCGGAGTGCGGCCGCCCGAACTGTCCTACAGCGGGCCCGCCGAGTCGCTGCTGCCGCTGTGGATCGCGCTGCGGGCCAACGTCCGGCAGATCCTGGAGGGGGTGTCCCTCGCGGACGTGACCTCCGGCCGCCTCCCGGCCGAGGTGCACGCCCTCACCGAGGACCCCGCCGCCTGGACCAACCCCTGACCCGTCCCCCTCCCCCGCCCGCGACCCCCCTCACTGCGTCTTCTCTCCCATCGAGACGTCACCGTCCGCCATCCGGACGCCCCTTGCCTCAGCGCCGCCCCGCCGGGACGCTATCCCTACCAATCCGATGGGAAAGCTGGAGATCCAGTCCGGACGAGGTGACCGACCGTGAGAACCCTGATCCTGCTGGCACTTGCCGGGCTCGGCGCCCAACTCGTGGACGGCAGCCTGGGCATGGCGTACGGCGTCACCTCCACCACCCTGCTGCTGGCCGTCGGCGCCAACCCGGCCGCGGCCTCGGCCACCGTCCACCTGGCCGAGATCGGCACCACGCTCGCCTCCGGCGTCGCCCACTGGCGCTTCGGCAACGTCGACTGGCGGGTGGTCGTCCGGATCGGACTCCCCGGCGCGGTGGGCGCCTTCGCCGGCGCGACGGTGCTGTCCACGCTCTCCACCGAGGTCGCCGAACCGGTGACGACGGTGGTCCTGCTCGCGCTCGGCCTCTACGTCCTCGTCCGGTTCACCTTCGCCGGGGTGCCCGCCGGCACCCTGGGCAAGCCGCTGCGCAAGCGCTTCCTCACCCCGCTCGGCCTGGTGGCCGGCTTCCTGGACGCCACCGGGGGCGGCGGCTGGGGCCCGGTCGGCACCCCCGCGATCCTGGCCGGCGGGAGGCTGGAGCCGCGCAAGGTCATCGGCTCGGTGGACACCAGCGAGTTCCTGGTCGCCGTCGCCGCGAGCCTCGGCTTCCTCTTCGGCCTCGGCTCCCAGGGGGTGAACGCCTCCTGGGCCGCCGCGCTGCTGGCCGGCGGCCTGATCGCGGCGCCGGCCGCCGCCTGGCTGGTCCGCCGGGTGCCGCCGCGCGTACTGGGCTCCGCGGTGGGCGGCCTCATCGTCCTCACCAACGTCCGCACCCTGCTGCGCGGCGAGGGACCCACCGTCCCGGACGCCGTCCAGTGGACCGTCTACGGCCTGCTCTACGCCGTCTGGGCGGCCGCCGTGGCCCACTCCGTCCGCGCCCACCTGCGCGCCCGCGAGCCCGCCCCGGCGGCGGCCGAGGACGCCCCCGCACCCGACCCCCAGGAGGCCGTCCGATGACCGCCCTCGCGGCGTCCGCCCTCATGGAGAGCGCCGCGCCCCCGCTCGCGGCGGACGACGGCGTACGGGCGCTGCTGCTCCGCACCGCCCGGGAGGTCGCCGACGACCTGGCCGCGGACGCCGTCGACCGCGACCACGCCGGCAGGGCCCCGGTGGACGAGGCGGGCCGGCTGCGCGACGCCGGGCTGCCGGCGGCGCTCACCCCGCCGGGACCGGACCGCGGCGCGGACTGGCGTACCGGCTGCGCGGTGATCCAGCAGATCGCCGCGGCGGACAGCTCCGTCGGCGAGCTGCTGGCCCGGCACTACGCACACGGCTGGGACGTCCGCTTCCACGGCGCCGCCGAGCAGGCCGCCGCCCTGGAGCGGGCATCCGTCCAGGGCGGCCTGCTGTGGGCCGGCGCCGGGAACGGCCCCGCCCCGTCCCTGCTGCCGCTGGGCGCCGGCCACCTGCTGCACGGCGTCGCCGCCGTGCACACCGCCGCCACCGTGGCGGACTGCTTCCTGGTGGACGCGGTCTGCCCGGGCACCGGCGACGTCCTGGTGGTCCGGGTGCCGGCCGACCACCCGGGGGTGTCCGTCGATCCGGCCGCCGACCGCCTGGGCCAGCGGGTCGCCGGCGCCGGGGCCGTCGCCTTCGACGGCGTCACCGTCCCGGAGGCCGCCCCCGGCGGCGTACCGGAGACGCTCCCGCAGGTGGTCGGGGTCCGGCCGCCGGACGCGGAGGCCACCGCGCCCTACACCGCGCTCGCCCCCTCGGCGCTGCGGCTCGCCCTGGCCCATGTCGGCCTCGGCAACCTGCACGGCGCGCTGGCCGAGGCCCGCGACCTCAGCCGCGCCGCCCCCGCCCACCGCCCGGCCGCCCCGGCCGGCCTGCCGCCCGCCGAGGATCCGGACCTGCTCCTCGCCTTCGGCGAACTCGCCTCCGCCGCGCACACCGCGACCGCCGTGGTGGACCGGGCCACCGACGCCCTGGCCGACGCCCTCGCGCCCGGCGTCCGGCTGGACGTCGAGCAGCCCGCCGACATCGCCGCCCTGGTCGCCACCGCCGAAGCGGTCACCGCCCGGGCCGCCCTCCACCTCACCGCCCGCGTCCTGGAGCTGGCCGACGCCCCCGGCCTGGACCGGCACTGGCGCAACGCCCGCACCCTCACCGCCCACCGCTCCCCCGC
>NZ_PVLV01000075.1 GCF_002982015.1 Streptomyces solincola | reverse complement strand
CCCACGCGTCAGATGGGTATAAGAGACAGGCCCGGCGGACGGCCCGGGCGCGGAACCCTTGGGAGGCGGGCCCGGGCCGCCCGTAGGCTGGGCCTCATGACCAGCTCTGCGCCCCGCTTCGACCGCGGCCACACCGATGACCTCATGTCCTACCTGGCCGAGTCGCCCTCGCCGTACCACGCCGTCGCGAACGCCGCGGACCGGTTGGAGAAGGCCGGTTTCCGGCGGCTGGAGGAGACCGCGGCGTTCGCGACGGCGTGGTACGGCGAGGGCGACTCGGCCAGGTAGGACATGAGGTCATCGGTGTGGCCGCGGTCGAAGCGGGGCGCAGAGCTGGTCATGAGGCCCAGCCTACGGGCGGCCCGGGCCCGCCTCCCAAGGGTTCCGCGCCCGGGCGTTCCGCCGGTCTTCACCGGCTGTTCGCGCCCCGGTGGCTCGCCGCCGCCGGGGCGTTGTCAGTGGTGCCTGCCACCATCGGACAGAACAGCGCACGACGTTCGGCCCGCAGGTGCGACCGGGGGCCCGCCACCCGGCGGCGACCACCCGGCCCACCGACCGATCGGAGGCCACCATGACCGCCCAGCCGACCAGGACTCAGCAGCCGGCCAGGACACAGCAGCCGGCCAGGACGCCCGCACCGCGCGAGCCGTCCGCCGCACGGGCGCCCGCGCCCCGGCCCGTGCGGCCGTCGCGGCGGTCGGCGGTGCGGCCGTCCGCGCCGGCGTGCCCGTCCGGCGCGGCCCCCGCCGCCTCCGGCGACCGCGACCCGGTGCTGCTCGGCGACCTCCTCGCGGCCACCGTCGCCGCCCTGGCCTCGGTCTCGCCGCCGCCGGCCGCCGCGGGCCCGGCGCCGGCCGCCGCCTGAGCCGCGGCCTCGGCAAGCGCCGGACACGACCGCGGCCCGCCCCCGGGATCTCCCGGGAACGGGCCGCGGCCGAACACCTGCCTGCCTCAGCCGCCTCGGCTGACCGCTCGGGTCAGAAGGCCGCCTCGTCCAGCTCCATCAGCGAGTTGTCGACCGACTCGGCGATCAGCCGCTCCGTCGAGACGTTCGGCAGCACGTTGGCCGCGAAGAACTTCGCCGCCGCGATCTTGCCCTGGTAGAAGGCGCGGTCCTTGGCGGACGCGGTCTCGAGCTTCTCGGCGGCGACGGCCGCGCCCCGCAGCAGCAGGTAGCCGACGACCACGTCACCGGAGGCCAGCAGCAGCCGGGAGGTGTTCAGGCCGACCTTGTAGATGTTCTTCACGTCCTCGCCGGTGGCGGTGAGGTCGGTGAGCATCCGGCCGACGATCGCCTCCAGGTCCACCGCCGCCTTGGCGAGCGCGTCCCGGGCCGGGGCCAGCTCCTCGCCGCCGGTGCCGACCGCGAGGAACTTCTTGATCTCCTCGGCCAGCGCGTTCAGCGAGGCGCCCTGGTCGCGGACGATCTTCCGGAAGAAGAAGTCCTGGCCCTGGATGGCCGTGGTGCCCTCGTAGAGGGTGTCGATCTTGGCGTCCCGGATGTACTGCTCGATCGGGTACTCCTGGAGGTACCCGGAGCCGCCGAAGGTCTGGAGCGACTGGGCGAGCTGCTCGTAGGACTTCTCGGAGCCGTATCCCTTGACGATCGGCAGCAGCAGGTCGTTGAGGCCGTTGAGCGCCTTCACGTCCTCGCCGGCGGACTCCTTCGCGGCGATCTCGTCCTGCACGGTGGCCGTGTAGAGGACGAGGGCGCGCATGCCCTCCGCGTACGCCTTCTGCGTCATCAGCGAGCGGCGCACGTCCGGGTGGTGCGTGATGGTGACCTTGGGCGCGGTCTTGTCCATGAAGTTCGCCAGGTCGGGGCCCTGCACGCGCTCCTTGGCGTACTCCAGGGCGTTGAGGTAGCCCGTGGAGAGGGTGGCGATGGCCTTCGTGCCGACCATCATCCGGGCGAACTCGATGATGCGGAACATCTGGCGGATGCCGTCGTGCTTGTCGCCGATCAGCCAGCCCTTGGCGGGGTGGCGGTCGCCGAAGGTCATCTCGCAGGTGTTCGAGGCCTTGAGGCCCATCTTGTGCTCGACGTTGGTGGCGTAGACGCCGTTGCGCTCGCCCAGCTCGCCGGTCTCCCAGTCGAAGTGGTACTTCGGCACGAGGAACAGCGACAGGCCCTTGGTGCCGGGGCCGGCGCCCTCGGGGCGGGCCAGCACGTAGTGGAGGATGTTCTCCGACATGTCGTGCTCGCCGGACGTGATGAACCGCTTCACGCCCTCGATGTGCCAGGAGCCGTCCTCCTGCTGCACGGCCTTGGTGCGGCCCGCGCCGACGTCCGAGCCGGCGTCCGGCTCGGTCAGCACCATGGTGGAACCCCACTGCCGCTCCACGGCCACGGACGCGATCTTCTTCTGCGCCTCGTTGCCCTCCTCGAAGAGGATGCCCGCGAAGGCGGGGCCGGAGGAGTACATCCAGATCGCCGGGTTGGAGCCGAGGATCAGCTCCGCGTACGCCCAGATCAGCGAGCGCGGGGCGGTGGTGCCGCCGATCTCCTCGGGCAGCCCGAGCCGCCAGTACTCGGAGTCCATGAACGCCTGGTAGGACCGGCGGAACGAGGCCGGGACCGGGGCGGTGTTCGTCTCGGGGTCGAAGACCGGCGGGTTGCGGTCGGCGTCGGCGAACGACTCGGCGAAGTCGTTCGCCGCGAGGCGCGTCAGCTCGTCCAGGACGCTCTTGGCGGTCTCGACGTCCATCTCCTCGAACGGACCGGTGCCGTACACCTTGTCGCGGCCGAGGACCTCGAAGAGGTTGAACTCGATGTCGCGCAGATTCGACTTGTAGTGCCCCATGGCGAAGGCTCCGTAAGGCTCGGGGAGGCGGTTTCGACGCCTCGTACACGCTGTCCACGTACCAGGCAGTAGCTACGATGATGCTACCCGTCGGTAATAAGAGCAACCCCTATCGGCCGATCCGTCCCGCGGCGGCGGTCGGAGCGCCCCGCTCCGACAAGGTCCACTCATCTCGGATTGGCCTTGTCCGTGGACCGATCACCCTCGCTACCGTGCCGTTCATGCGATTCCACGTGATCGACGCCTTCACCGACCGCCCCTTCGCCGGAAACCCGGCGGGCGTCTGCCTGCTGCCCGCCGGCGACTGGCCCGACGATCCCTGGATGCAGCGGGTCGCGGCCGAGCTGAACTTCTCCGAGTCCGCCTTCGCCCTCCCTGCCGCCACCCCCGACGCCGACTGGGAGATCCGCTGGTTCACCCCGCTCGTCGAGACCAACCTCTGCGGCCATGCCACTTTGGCCACCACCCACGCCCTGCGCACCGAACGCGGACTGGCCGGAGCGGTCCGCTTCCGCAGTCGGCACAGCGGCGGCCTCCTCGCCCGCGCGGACAAGGACGGCGCCATCACCCTGGACTTCCCGGCCGCCCCGGTCACCGAGACCCCCGTCCCCGCCGGCCTGGCCGACGTCCTCGGCCTCACCCCCGAGGCGACCTACCGCACCGGCGCCCTCGGCGACCTGCTCGCCGTCCTGCCCGACGAGGCCGCCGTCCGGGACGCGGCCCCCGACCTGCCCGCCATGGCCGGGCTGACCCGCCGCGAGGCCCTGCGCGGCGTCATCCTCACCGCCCCGCCCGCCCGCGCCGACCAGGGACACGACTTCGTCTCCCGCTTCTTCTCCCCCGCCGAGGGGATCGCGGAGGACCCGGTCACCGGCAGCGCCCACACCGCGCTCGCCCCCTACTGGTCCGCCCGCCTCGGCCGGGGCGCCCTCACCGGCCGCCAACTGTCCGCCCGCACCGGCCTGGTCCGCACCGCCCTGCACGCCGACCGCGTCCACCTCACCGGCCACGCCGTCACCATCCTCACCGGGGACCTCCACGTCTGACCCGGCGGCCGCGCGCAGGGTCGCACCGGACAGCACCGACGGCGGCGGCCGCGTCGAGGTCACCGGGAGGGGCGGCGGCCGAGGTCGCCAGAAAGGGCGGCGGCCGAGGTCGCCGGGAAGGGCGGCGGCCTGCGGGATCGAGCCGGTCGCGGTGGCCGAAAGCCACCGCCTGCCGCCCCGTACCGGCCGATAGGCTTGTCCGCATGTACGGGTACGAGCAGACACAGGGCGCCTACGCCCCGCCCCAGCAGGGGTACGCGCAGCAGCCGCCGCTGTATCCGGAGCCGTCGCCGCCGTCGCTCGCCGACGCGGTACGGGCGTTCACCACGGGGTCGCTGACCCCGGAGGACTTCCAGCAGATCTTCGCCACCTCCAAGGTCTACTGCCCACGCGGCGACAACCCCGGCTTCCTCGCCCTGCACAGCACCCAGCAGCCGGTGATCCCGATGTTCACCTCGCTGAAGGAGCTGCGCCGGTACGCCGGCAAGGAGTCCAAGTACTTCGTGATCACCGGCGCCGAGGTGATCGACCTGCTGCCCACCGGGTACGGCTTCGTGCTCGACATGGAGGGCGACCACCGGATCGTCTTCGACGCCAAGGCGGTCGAGGAGATGGTCGACTTCGCCATGCGGCGGATGTACGGCTGAGTCCGCGCGGCCTCCTTCGCGACCGAGCCCGGTGGGAATGCCCACCGGGCTCTTCGCGTTCCGGGTGGCAAGAAGTTCATCGTTCAACTATTCTGAGGGTACGACGTCGCCGAGGCATCCCCCCGGCGGCCCCCCAAGGAGGTCCCGTCATGCCTGCCGTCACCGTCGAGAACCCGCTGACCCTGCCGCGCGTCGCCGCCGCCTCCGACGCGCCCGCCCGTCCCGTGCTCACCGTGACCACCGCGCCGAGCGGCTTCGAGGGGGAGGGCTTCCCGGTCCGCCGGGCGTTCGCGGGCATCGCCTACCGGCACCTGGACCCGTTCATCATGATGGACCAGATGGGCGAGGTGGAGTACGCGCCCGGGGAGCCCAAGGGCACGCCCTGGCACCCGCATCGCGGCTTCGAGACCGTCACCTACCTGATCGACGGCACCTTCGTCCACCAGGACAGCAACGGCGGCGGAGGCACCATCACCAACGGCGACACCCAGTGGATGACCGCCGGGTCCGGTCTGCTGCACATCGAGGCCCCGCCGGAGTCCCTCGTCATGTCCGGCGGCCTCTTCCACGGCCTCCAGCTCTGGGTGAACCTGCCCGCCAAGGACAAGATGAAGGACCCCCGCTACCAGGACATCCGCGGCGGCCAGGTCCGGCTGCTCACCTCCGCCGACGGCGGCGCGCTGCTGCGGGTGATCGCCGGGGAGCTGGACGGGCACGAGGGGCCGGGCATCACCCACACCCCGATCACCATGGTCCACGCCACCCTGCGCCCCGGCGCGGAGATCACCCTGCCCTGGCGGGCCGACTTCAACGCCCTCGCCTACGTCCTGGCCGGGCGGGGCTCGGTCGGCGCCGAGCGCCGTCCCCTCGCCATGGGGCAGACCGCCGTCTTCGGCGAGGGCGGCGCGCTCACCGTCCGCGCCGACGACACCCAGGACGGCAACACCCCCGACCTGGAGATCGTGCTGCTCGGCGGGCAGCCGATCCGCGAGCCGATGGCTCACTACGGCCCGTTCGTCATGAACACCCAGGCCGAACTGCGCCAGGCCTTCGACGACTTCCAGTCCGGCCGCCTCGGCCGCGTCCCGGCCGTCCACGGCATGCGCGAGAACGGCCTGGGCGATAACGGCCTGGGCTGACCCGGCCGATCACGTCCGCAGGCGTCCCCGGCACGGGCGAGGTGCCGGCGCGGGCATCCGGCTCCACCATGTTTCACGTGAAACATGGTGGAGCCGGATGTTTCACGTGAAACAGCCGCCCGGCTGACGAGTGGAGGCAGTGATGGCCGTACGCCGTGTCGTGCCCAACGTGCGTTCCGAGGACGCCGAGACCGCCGAGGACAACCGGGTCTTCTACGGCCTGCTGGGCTTCGAGGAGGTGATGAACCTCGGCTGGGTGATGACGCTGGCCCCGCCCGGCGCGCCCACCGCCCAGCTCACCTTCATGACCACCGACAAGACCGCTCCCGTCTCCCCCGACCTGAGCGTCGAGGTGGACGACGTGGACACCCTCTACGCGGCGGTGCGGGCGAGTGGCGCGGAGATCGTGCATCCGCTGACCGACGAGGAGTGGGGCGTCCGCCGCTTCTTCGTCCGCGACCCCGGCGGCCGGGTGGTGAACGTGCTGAGCCACCTCTGAGGTCCGCCCCGAGTGGCGGACACGCGCTGTCCTATATGCCTGTGATCGTGGTTCCGTACCCACCCGGACACGCCCGAAGGGACGCGATCGCCATGACCGACGCCACCACCCCCGCCACCGGCACTCCACTGGACGGAGAGCGGACCGACCTGCTCGACGCGCTGGCCGCCGCCCGCGCCGCGCTCGTCAACACCGTGCGGGGGCTGACCGACGAGCAGGCCGGGCAGAGCCCCACGGTCAGCAGCCTGTGTCTGGGCGGGCTGGTCAAGCACGTCACCCGCGTCGAGGGCCGCTGGCTGACCTTCGCCACCGAGGGCGGCAAGAACATCGACTACGCCCTGCCCGCGGGCGTCACCTGGGCCGACATCACCTCCGGGACCGCCCGCGAGTACCCGCAGTGGATGATCGAGCACCAGGCGGCGTTCCGGATGGCGCCCGGCGAGACCCTTGCGGAGGTGCTGCGGCGCTACGAGGAGACCGCCGCCCGTACCGCCGGCATCGTCGCCGCCCTCCCCGACCTGTCGGCGTCCCACACGCTGCCCGAGGCGCCCTGGGAGGAGGAGCCCGGCGGGTCCTGGACCGTCCGCCGGGTGCTGATGCACGTCATCGAGGAGACCTCCCAGCACGCCGGCCACGCCGACATCCTGCGCGAGGCCCTCGACGGCAGCACCTCCACCTGAGCGGGCCGGGCGGCTAGAGGGCGGCCGCCCGATCCTCGTACAGCGCGAACCAGATCGACTTGCCCGCGCCGCGCGGGTCGACGCCCCATTCATGGGCGAGCATCTCCATCAGCACCAGTCCGCGGCCCGAGGAGGCCATCTCCCCCGGGCGGCGGCGGTGCGGCAGCTCGTCGCTGGTGTCGGCGACCTCGATGCGCAGCCGCCGCCGGCCCTGGTCGCCGACGGCCTCGGCGACCAGCAGGGCGTCGCCGTCGGTGTGCACCAGCACATTGGTGACCATCTCCGAGACCATCAGCACCGCCGAGTCGATCTGCTCGGCCTCCGCCCAGTCGTGCAGCAGCTCGCGCACATGGCGGCGGGCCGCCGCGATCCGCTCTGGCTCGGCCTGCGCCACCGTCATCACGCTGCGCCGGGTCGACGGCGCCTGCCGGGTCGGGTCTCCCGTCCGGGACAGCAGCAGCACCGCGATGTCGTCCTCCCGGCGGTCCGCGAGCCGGCCGGTGGTGTAGTGCGAGCCGGGCCCGTGCACCGCCTCGATCAGCACGTCCGCCAGCGTCTCCAGCGTCCCGGCGGCCGAGTCGTGGGCCTCCATCAGCGCCCGGATGCGGGTCCAGCCGCTCTCCAGGTCGTGGCCGCCGGTCTCCAGCAGCCCGTCCGTGCAGATCATCAGCGTCTCGCCGGGCTGGAGGGTGAGCCGAGTGGTCGGGTAGTCGGCGTCCGGGATGATACCCAGCGGCAGCCCGCCGGCGGTGGGGTGCTGAAGCACCGTGCCGTCCACCATCCGGATCGCCGGGTCCGGGTGCCCGGCGCGGGCGATGTCCAGGGTCCCGGTCGCCGGATCCACCTCCAGATACAGGCAGGTCGCGAACCGCGGGAAGCCGTCCCCGCCGCTGCCACCGCTCCCGCCGGCCCCGTCGGCGATCCCGCCCTCGGTGATCCCGTGCAGGAAGCGGGAGGCGCGGGAGAGCACCGCGTCCGGGCTGTGGCCCTCCGAGGCGTACGCGCGCAGCGCGATCCGCAACTGGCCCATCAGCCCGGCGGCTCGCACGTCGTGGCCCTGCACATCGCCGATGACCAGCGCCACCCGGCCGCCGGGGAGCTGGATCATGTCGTACCAGTCGCCGCCGACCTGGAGCCCGCCGCCGGTCGGCACGTACCGGGCGGCCACCTCCATGCCGGGGATGGCGGGACCGAGCACCGGCATCATGGCCCGCTGGAGGCCCAGCGACAGCTCCCGCTCGGACTCGGCCACCCCGGCCCGGGCCAGCGCCTGCGCCAGCATCCGGGCCACCGTCGTCAGCACCGACCGCTCGTCCGGCGAGAAGCCCACCCGGTAGGCGAACGCCGCCATCCAGGCGCCCATGGTCCGCCCCGCCACGGTCAGCGGCAGAAACGCCCAGGACTCCCGGCCGAACGGCTCCGCCAGCGGCCAGGTCGCCGGGAAGCGCGCCTTGTACTCCTCGGGCGTCGGCAGGTAGATCGCCCGACCGGTGCGGATGACCTCGGCCGCCGGATAGTCGATGTCCAGCGGCATCTCGGTGAACGGGCCGTCGTCCCCGACGCTGTGCCCGTGGTGGCCGATCACCGTCATCCGGTCGCCCTGCACCCCGAAGACCGCGAGCCCGTCCGGGGAGAAGCCGGGCATCGACAGCGAGGCCGCCACCCGCAGCACCTCGGACGTGGAGCGCGCCTCCGCCAGCGCCCTCCCCGCGTCCAGCAGGAACGCCTCGCGCGAACGCCGCCAGTCGCCGGTGATCGGGGTGCGCGCGGCGGAGCCCGGCTGGGCGTCGGCGACCTCCTGCAACATCCCGACCAGCTCGAAGTCGCCGCCCTTGACGTACGGCTTGGAGCGGCTGCGCACGGTCCGCAGCACCCGTCCGCTGCTGTCCACGATCCGCAGCCGGGCCTCGGCGAGGGTGTCCTCGGCGACCGCGAGCTGCACCACCCCGTCGATCTCGTTCCAGTCCACCGGGTGGAAACGGGAGCGCACCGCCGCCTCGCTGAGGGTGACCTCCTCGGCGGGCAGCCCCAGCAGCCGGGCCGCCTCGGCGTCCAGGGTGACGATCCCGGACGCGTTGTCCCACCGCCACAGGCCGGTCACGGTGGCGGCCAGGACGTCCTCGGTGCGCATTGCCCCACTTTAAGAAGCGGGCCCGCCCCGTCGCCACCGGCCTCCGCCTTCGGAAGTCCTCGGCGGCTCCGGAAAGCGATCTTGCGACGACCGGTAACCTTGACGGGCCACGCGAGTATGTCAACGCGCGAGTACGTCCAAGCGCGAGAGTACGTCCGAGCGCGAACCTGTCATGTGAACCCCGAAGACTGGATGAACGACGATGCATCGGTACAGGTCCCACACCTGCGGCGAGCTCCGCGCCTCTGACGTCGGCACCGACGTCCGGCTGAGCGGCTGGCTGCACAATCGGCGCGACCTGGGCGGCATCCTCTTCATCGATCTGCGCGACCACTACGGCATCACGCAGCTCGTCGCCCGCCCCGGCACCGCCGCGGCCGAGGTGCTGGACAAGCTGACCAAGGAGACGGTCGTCCGGGTGGACGGCAAGGTCGTCTCGCGCGGCGCGGACAACGTCAACCCCGAGCTGCCCACCGGCGAGATCGAGATCGAGGCCGGCGAGGTCGAGGTGCTCGGCGCCGCCCAGCAGATCCCGTTCACCATCAACGCCGACGACGGCGTCAACGAGGAGCGGCGCCTGGAGTACCGCTTCCTCGACCTGCGCCGCGAGCGCATGCACCGCAACATCATGCTGCGCTCGGCCGTCATCGCCGCCATCCGCTCCAAGATGGTGGCCCTCGGCTTCAACGAGATGGCGACCCCGATCCTCACCGCCACCTCCCCCGAGGGCGCGCGCGACTTCGTCGTCCCCTCCCGCCTCAACCCGGGCAAGTTCTACGCCCTGCCCCAGGCGCCGCAGCAGTTCAAGCAGCTCCTGATGGTCTCCGGCTTCGACCGCTACTTCCAGATCGCGCCCTGCTTCCGCGACGAGGACGCCCGTGCCGACCGCTCGCCGGGCGAGTTCTACCAGCTCGACGTCGAGATGAGCTTCGTCGAGCAGGAAGACGTCTTCCAGCCGATCGAGAAGCTGATGACGGAGCTGTTCGAGGAGTTCGGCGGCGGGCGGCACGTCACCTCCCCCTTTCCCCGCATCCCGTTCCGCGAGGCGATGGACAAGTACGGCTCCGACAAGCCGGACCTGCGCGCCCGGCTCGAACTGGTCGACATCACCGACGTCTTCGAGGGCTCGGAGTTCAAGGCGTTCGCCGGCAAGCACGTGCGCGCTCTGCCGGTGCCGGACACCGCCGGCCAGCCCCGCAAGTTCTTCGACGGCCTCGGCGACTACGCCGTCGAGCAGGGCGCCAAGGGCCTGGCCTGGGTGCGCGTCGGCGAGGACGGCGGCCTCACCGGCCCGATCGCCAAGTTCCTCACCGAGGACGACGTCAAGGTCCTCACCGAGCGCCTTGGCCTGGCCGCCGGCCACGCCGTCTTCTTCGGCGCGGGCGAGTACGACGAGGTCTCCAAGATCATGGGCGCGGTCCGCGTCGAGGCCGCCAAGCGCGCCGGCCACTTCGAGGACGGCGTCTTCCGCTTCTGCTGGATCGTCGACTTCCCGATGTACGAGAAGGACGAGGAGACCGGGAAGATCGACTTCTCGCACAACCCCTTCTCGATGCCCCAGGGCGGCGCCGACGCCCTGGAGAACCAGGACCCGCTCTCCATCCTCGCCTGGCAGTACGACATCGTCTGCAACGGCGTCGAGCTGTCCTCGGGCGCGATCCGGAACCACGAGCCCGAGATCATGATCAAGGCGTTCGAGATCGCCGGCTACGACCGCGACACCGTCGAGCACGAGTTCGCCGGCATGCTCCGCGCCTTCCGCTTCGGCGCCCCCCCGCACGGCGGCATCGCCCCCGGCGTGGACCGCATCGTGATGCTCCTGGCCGACGAGCCCAACATCCGCGAGACCATCGCCTTCCCCCTCAACGGCAACGCCCAGGACCTCATGATGGGCGCCCCCACGGAGCTGGACGAGTCGCGCCTGCGCGAGCTCAACATCCAGCTCCGCAAGCCGGTCGCCGACAAGTAGCCCGGCCCGACCGCCGCCCCGAGGCCCCCTCCCCCGGACACCGCCGGGTGCGGGGGCCTCGGCCGTGGGCCCGACCGCTCAGGCGGCGCCGCCCGCCTCGCACAGGGCGCAGCGGTCGCGGCCGTCCCAGCGCTGCCAGCCGAAGGCGTCCGGCGTCAGCGAGCGGCCCTCCAGCTCCCCGCGGACCGCGACGCGATAGGCCCAGACCGCGCCGATGTAGGGGTGGTGGGCGTCATGGAAGGCGGGGGACGCCGCGCCCGCGCCCGCCCCGACGGCGCGCTGGAGGTCCCGCAGGCGCTCGAACAGGGACTGCCCGGCGCGCGCCACCGCCGTGCTCGCCTCGATGAACAGCCGCTCCCGCGCCTCGTACACCCCCGCCTCGGTCAGCGCCGCCCGCGTCTGGGCCTGCCGGTCGCCGTCCGGGCCCGGCCGGCCGTCCTGGGCGATCCGCCGGAGCCGCGAGTGGCACGCCTCAGCGGCGGTGATGAACTCGATGTAGACGGCCCGCCGCCGCTCGCCGTCCCCCCGGTCGTCCTCCCGGCGACCGCGCAGCCGGTCGGCGAGCACGGTGCCCACGACCGCCAGCGACCCACCGCTGACCGTCGCCACCAGCGTCCCCCAGTCCATGCCCGCCCCTCCCCAGGGTGATCACGAGCGTCCGGCCCGGACTCTACGCCCGCTCCCGGCCGCACGACAGCGGTACGACGGCGTACGGCAGCGGCACGACGGCGTACGACGGTGTACGGAAACGGCACGACAGCGGCAGCGGCACGACGGCGGCACGACAGCCGTAGGGCCCCGCTTCCTCCCGGAAGCGGGGCCCTAGGGCTGGGAGCGCGGACGGTCAGTCCTTCTTGGGCTCTTCCAGGCGAGGGAAGAGGATCGCGCCCTTGGTGACGGTGACGCCGGACGGCAGGAGCCCCCAGGCGCCGGCGGACTCGATGGTCTGGTCGGCCAGCGGGCCCAGCGCGGGCTCCGCGCCCAGCGAGTCCCACAGCTTGCCGGAAGTGCCCGGCATCACCGCGTTGAGCAGCACCGCGACCGCGCGCAGCGACTCGGCGGCCGTGTAGAGGATGGCCGCCAGCTTCGCCCGGCCCTCGGCCGAGTCGTCCCTGGCCACCTTCCACGGCTCCTGCTCCGTGATGTAGCCGTTGACCTGCTTCACGAAGTCGAAGATCGCCAGGATGCCGCCCTGGAAGTCCAGCTCCTCGCCGATCTTCCGGTCCGCCTCGGCGACCGCGGTGGCCAGACCGGCCTGGACCGCCTGCTCGGCCTCGCCCGGAGCCTCGGCCGCCGGCAGCAGCCCCTCGAAGTACTTGCCGACCATCGCGGCCACCCGGGAGGCCAGGTTGCCGTAGTCGTTGGCCAGCTCGGAGGTGTAGCGGGCGGTGAAGTCCTCCCAGGAGAACGACCCGTCCTGGCCGAAGGCGATCGCCCGCAGGAAGTACCAGCGGTAGGCGTCCACGCCGAAGTGCGAGGTCAGGTCCTGCGGCTTGATGCCGGTCAGGTTGGACTTCGACATCTTCTCGCCGCCGACCATCAGCCAGCCGTTCGCCGCGACCCGGCCGGGCACCGGCAGCCCCTGCGCCATCAGCATCGCCGGCCAGATGATCGCGTGGAAGCGCAGGATGTCCTTGCCGACCAGGTGCACGTCCGCCGGGAAGGTCGTCTCGAACTTCTCCTGGTTCGCGCCGTAGCCCACGGCCGTGGCGTAGTTGAGGAGCGCGTCCACCCAGACGTAGATGACGTGCTTCTCGTCCCACGGCACCGGGACGCCCCAGTCGAAGGTCGAGCGGGAGATCGACAGGTCCTGAAGGCCCTGCCGGACGAAGTTGACCACCTCGTTGCGAGCCGACTCGGGCTGGATGAAGCCGGGGTTGGCCTCGTAGAACTCCAGCAGCTTCGGGCCGTACTCGCTCAGCTTGAAGAAGTAGTTCTCCTCCTTGAGGATCTCCACCGGCCGCTTGTGGATCGGGCACAGCTTGGTCCCGTCCTCGGCCTCGATGAGGTCCCCGGGGAGCTTGTACTCTTCGCAACCCACGCAGTACGGGCCCTCGTACCCGCCCTTGTAGATCTCGCCCTTGTCGTACAGGTCCTGCACGAACTCCTGCACCCGGTCGGTGTGCCGCTTCTCGGTCGTCCGGATGAAGTCGTCGTTCGCGATCTCCAGGTGCTCCCAGAGGGGCTTCCACGCCTCCTCGACGAGCTTGTCGCACCACTCCTGCGGGCTGACCCCGTTGGCCTCGGCGGTGCGCATGATCTTCTGACCGTGCTCGTCCGTGCCGGTGAGGTACCACACCTTCTCACCGCGCTGGCGGTGCCAGCGGGTGAGCACGTCGCCTGCGACGGTCGTATAGGCGTGGCCCAGGTGAGGAGCGTCGTTGACGTAGTAGATGGGGGTCGTGACGTAGAACGCCTTCGCCCCCGGCTTCTCGGTTCCAGTGGCCGCCATGCCGGAAATCCTAGCCGTCGGCGCCGAGCCCTCTCACATCCGTTTCAGGGAGCGGAAGGGCAGAGCCGGGGGCGAAGGCGTTCTACGTCACGACCCCCATCTACTAC